>JBNMFK010000012.1:0-23003 GCA_051269965.1 Algoriphagus sp.
AGAGAAGTATGACGAATTATTAACGTATGCAGAGCCAATAATTTCTGCACCAAACGGTAGGAAAACAGATGAAATATGTATGTTGGCTGCGGAAGTATTGTTTTTTAGAGATGATTTTGAAAAAGCTGCGACCTATTATGACAGATTCAAAGTATTAAGACGTGGATCTGTGGATCCTCAAGTTACCTTCAGACATGGTTACAGTCTTTATAAAACAGACCAACATAAAAAAGCGATTGCTGTTTTTAAATTAATAGCTGCACGCGAAGATGCACTTGGGCAGCAGGCAGGCTATTATTTAGGCATATCTGCTCTTAGAGATGAGGATTTTGCCGCCGCTATGGCAGCCTTTGATTTTGCTAGAAAAACTGATTTTGATCTTGAAATAAAAGAAGAGGCCGCTTATAATTACATAAAAGTACAGGTGGAACAGGGGAATAGTGAATCTGCGATAGGCTCACTTCAGAACTACGTAACAGATTATCCAAATGGTAAATACTTAGATGAGGCTAATGAACTCATGAGTGAGATACTCTTTGAAAGTAATGACTACGAAAAAGCTATTAAATACATTGAAAGCCTTACTAGAACGACTTCAAACATAGATGAAGCTTATCAAAAACTGTGTTATGCTCAGGGTGTAATAGACTATAATGTTGAAAAATTTGATTCCGCGATAGATTACTTTGAAAAGAGCATTTCGGCAGGAATCAACAGTGCAATGATTCAAGACGCCAAGTTTTGGAAAGCAGAATCTGCCTTTGCGTCTGAAAAAGCAGGTGTGCAGACCTTATACAAGGATATTTTAACGTCAGGAACCAGTACTCAGAAAAATAAAAGCCTGTACAGTTTAGGGTATATTTATTATAATAACGAACAATACTCTCAAGCACAACGCTATTTTATCGACTTTTTGGCTTCTTCAAGGGACTCGGAGTCCCAGCAGAGTAGGGAAGATGCTCAGCTAAGGTTAGCGGACTGTTACTTGGTCCAAAAGAACTTTAGTAATGCTCTCAGCAGTTATAATACAGCCATAACGAACAACCGTACGGATAAAGACTATGCCCTGTTTCAGAAAGGTATAACCTTGGACTTTATGGGGAGAAGTCAAGAAGCCCTAAGGGTCTATAATAAGTTTGACAGACTTTACGAGAACTCACGCCTCTACGATGACGTTCTATTCGAAAGAGGAGCAATTGAAATGGAGAAACGAGACTACCAATCGGCAATTTCAACGCTTACAAACATGCTAAGAAAAAGACCACGGTCTGTCTTAGTACCCTTTGCATTACTCAAAAGAGCCTTAGCCTATGGCAATGTTGAAAATTTTGATAAGGCCATTTCAGATTATGAAATACTAATTAACCGTTTTGGAAGTCATGAGACTTCTCATGAGGCACTCATTGGGCTGAGAGATATAATGAATCTAACTGGAAGAAGTGAAAATTTCGCTGATATTGCAGACGAATATCAAAGAAATAATCCGGGAAGTACCTCTGCTATTGCGATGCAATATGATGCGGCTAAAAATCTATTCTATACAGAAAAATATGAGTTGGCAATTACAACTCTTCAACGTTTTATTACAAACAACCCAAGTAATGCTAACGTAGTAGAAGCTAAACACCTCATAGCTGAATCTTTCTATTTTACGGAAAGGCCAACCAATGCTTTACCATTTTATAAGGAAGTTATCGCCGATGGTCAGTCTCAATGGACCGCTAAAGCGGCTATTAGAGCTTCAGGTATAGAGTTTGATGCACGAAATTATAGAGATGCTGTAAGTGACTTCCAAAATGTACTCAGTTCAAGCGACAGTAAACGTGACCAAGTTGCTGCATGGGAAGGTTTATTTCAATCATACTATTATCTCGGTGATTACGAAAATAGTATCAAATACTGTAAAGATGCCATAGCTGATGGTGGAGGAGTGGTCATAGGTATTAGAAATAAAGCCGAATTGTACATTGGAAAATGCCAAATGAAAAGACGAGATTTCACACAGGCTTTGGCCCAGTTTAATAAGGTTATCGCACTAGATAAGGATGTAAATGGAGCTGAGGCTAAATATCTGCTTGGGGAAATGCTTTATGAAACTGGTAGATACGAAGAGACCATCGAAGAAATGCAAGACTTAGCTAAAGATTTTGGTGATTTCATAAAATGGTATGAAAAAGCTTTTTTGCTAATTGCTGACTCTTATGTCGGTCAGGAAGATTATTTCATGGCAAAGGCTACCTTAAACTCAATAGTGGAAAATTCAGGCAATTTAGAAACCGTTCAACTGGCAAAGGCTAAGTTGAAGAATATTCCTAAATAATTTAGAATCTAAATTAATCATGAAATTAAAGCCTAATAAAATTTTTGTTTTACTGTTTCTAAGTTTGACTACAGTAGGTCAGGGAATTGGGGATGAAGAAATAACCATCACGAAAGAAAGAAGTGTCAAACTTCAAAAAGCCAGTAGAGTCTTTGAAAAAATCCCCACGGAAGAAAAAACAACAGAGAAAAGAAAAATGGCCTACACCTTCTTTGAAAAGAAACCAACGGGCGTGGAGGAAATTACTTTTACACCGAACATTGTTTCTCCTGTAGAGGATGAAAAAAGAAGAGGGAGTCAGAGCTCAGGGTATCCAAACTATTTCAAAATTGGAGCTGGAAATTTTGGGAGGTTTTACGCCGAGACATTCATTAATTCAGATCAAAGTCAAAATCTAGTATTTGGTATTTATGGTCTTCATAATGCTGCTAAAAGAGGGCCCATTCAGGGAGTGAATTCTGGCATTAATTTAAATGAAATTAAGCTAGACGGTAAGTATCAAAGTTCTGGTTTTGAACTTAAAGGAAATTTAGGTTATGAATTAAGGAATTATAGATTTTTCGGATATGACACGTTAAGCTATGACTATAGTAAAGACCAATTAAAGCAAAAATTGAGCATTTTTAATTTTGGTGTAGCTTTTAAGAATACGAACCCTGATGCGGTTTTAGACTATTCGATTAAGACTAATTTACGCACATTAAACGATAATTTTGATGCCGAAGAAATAGATTGGTCCTCTGAGTTTAATGCTACCTTCCCTATCATTGAAGATAGAGTAACAGCAGTAATAGCAGCAGAGGCTTATTTAACTCAACGAACCGATAATTATTTGGCTAATCCAGTTAGAAAAAGAAATCTCTTCAGAGTAAAACCATCTTTCAATGTTGATTTCAATGAGTTTAATGCAAAACTTGGTTTTAAGGCAGTAAATGAGTTCGACCAAATTACGGGAATCAATGTAACTAAAGGATTCCCAACGGCTACATTAACCTACAAAACACCTGGTTTATATTATTTCTTCGCAGGGTACGACGGCGATATTATTAGAAATACATTAGGATCTATGTTGGATGAAAATCCATGGCTGACATCTCAAGTTAATCTTCGAAATACAACAAAAGACCAAGAAATATTTATAGGCAGCAGAGGAGATTTAATCACTGGTTTAAATTACAATTTCAAAGCGGCCTATGGTCAATTTACTGGCCTTTACTTTTTTAATCTGATAGATGGGTTTGATAGAGATGGAACTTACTTAAATAAATTCTTTATTGAATATGAGCAGAATAAAACAGATTTTGTAAACGTTTCAGCTGAATTTAATTATCAACCTACTGAGTTCTGGAGAACGAATCTAACGGCGGATTATTGGTATTATGAAACGGTAGATTTCAACAAACCATATCATAAACCTTCTTTTGAAGGAAGATTAGGGAATACCTTTTTAGTCTCAGATAAAATCGTATCAAATATAGACTTCTATTTTATAGGAAGCACCTATGCTAGGGACCCGTTTAAGTTTGAAGACGTTAAATTACCAGCCATTACAGACTTAAATGCAGAATTCACTTACTTATTTAGTGAGCAGTTTTCAGCTTTTGTCAAATTAAATAATATCCTTGGAAAAAATTATCAGAGATATTTTAGTTACCCTCAGCAAGGCTTAAACTTTTTAATTGGCTTAAATGTATCCCTTTAATTGGTGAGAGTCCTAAATCCTCTCTTTGGTATTCATTTGGCTTCAGTAAAAAACAGCTATTTTTACACAAAATTAATGACAGAAAAAGAGCTTTCTAAATGATAAACTTCGACAAGCATTTTAATGAATTACTAAATGAAGAAGATTTTTTAATTATTCCAGGAATTGGTGCTTTGATTGCTGTTTTTGCTCCAGCCAGTCTGTCGGAATCAGGCGATTTAATACCTCCTAGTAAAACTTTCAAATTTAGTGGTCTTTTAACTACAGACGACTCACATAAACTTCTTAATTATCTTCTAAAAAAGGACATTCTAGCAAAGGAAGAGGTTGAAAAACAACTGAAAGATCATCTGTATCAATTTAAAAGTCAGATTAATACTAATAATGCTGTATTCTTTAGTAACGTGTTAGCAGTAAAAAAAACAAAAGAAGGTCTTCTAGAAGGTAAATTCATATCAAAGGAAGACTTTTATACAAATGCTGTTACTAAGAATGTATTTAATCCTGACGTTTCAAACGCTGTATCCGATAAGACGTTGGAACAAAATAAAGAAGGCATATACAATGAACCTGTGTTAAATGTTGATAACCTATATACGGCTGAGATAGAAGAGGATTATGAAGAGCAGGAAAATAAACCTTGGATGAGGTATATGCTCTATTTACTACCGCTATTTTTAATTTTTGGTGCCCTATATTATGTGATGTTTTATAAACCCTTTCAGAAAGAAGTGATGGTGACTGATTCAGCGGAAATTGTTAGCAATGAGGCTTTAGTTATTGAAACAGACAGTCTGGGTACAGATACTACAAATGTAAATACTGAATTTACCGATCAAAATGCCGTAGTTCAAAAAATAGAAAAGGATATTAAAAAAGAGAAGTATCAAGTTTCTGCTGGTTTATTCAAAAATAAAACAAATGCAGAAAATTTAGTAGCAAGAATGAAGGCTTCTGGATTTGAAGCTGAAATAACCGTGGTTAGTGGCATGAGAAGGGTGATAGTTGTGGTTAATTCAATAGACGAAGCTGAAGTAATGTCCAATAAGATAGAACAATTTACAGGAGATAAATCCGTTTACTTTAGCGAGCATGGAGTTAGTAATAAATAATACAGAACATCGGAAAAAAGCTTTTTGGATCAGCTTAGGGCTATATGGGACATTTTTAGCTGCTTTGTTCTTTTTTGAAATATTTTATGAACCAGCTGAGGAGCCAATCGCAATGGGTGTTGACCTTAATTACGGGTTAGACCTAACGGGATATGGAAATATTCAAACCACAAATAAAGCAAACGCTTCAAAAAATAATTTCGATGTTAAACCAGCAGATGATGCTAGTACTGAAAAAGCTGTGAGCCAGCCTGAAGCAGCCGTGGCGACTCCAAGTCCTCAGCCAGCAAGACCTAAAACGACTCCTCAGAAAACTACGCCAGTTATTACGTCACAAGCAGAGAAGACTCCTGTAGTGATGAGAAAAACAAGTACGCAAAAAACTAGTACGCGTTCTGTAACGCCTCTACCGGCTCCTCCAATACATACGCCACCTAGAAATGTAGATAGAGGTTCAGTAATGAAAAAAGCAGGTACTGGAGGTAACTCCAATGGTACCACTGGAATTAGAGATGGTAATGGCGGAAATAGTAATGGAGATGGTGCTCCTGGAACCGTAGGCGACCAAGGAGATCCTAGAGGTACACCAGACGGAAAAAGTCTTTATGGAAATCCTGGTAAAGGAGGAGCAGGAAGTTCAATTTCAGGATTGAGTGGCTGGAATAAAAAAGCTTTAAATCCCCCTAAAGATTCATCATCTGAAACTGGTAGAATAGTATTCAATGTTACTGTAGACAGCCGAGGAGATGTTATAGCGATTCAAGTCAAAAGCTCTACGGTAAGCCCAAGCGTTACTAACTATTATAAATCATATATACAACGCAGTCTAAGTCGTTCACTTACTCCTCAAGGCACTCCGCCACCAAGGTCTAAAGGATCCATTACAATTAACATTACCAATTGATTATTTTTGCGGACATTTTGTTTGCATAATGACTTACCAAGAAACCATTTCTTACCTATACGCCCAATTACCCGCTTACCAAAAGATTGGTAAAAAGGCAATGAACCCGTCCTTAAATAATATTAAGGCTTTCTGTGATTATTTAGGTGAACCACAAAATAAATTCAAATCTATTCATGTGGCAGGTACTAATGGGAAAGGTAGTTCTTGCCACATGCTGGCCTCAATATTACAAGAGTCAGGTTACAAGGTTGGCCTTTATACTTCTCCACATTTAAAAGATTTTAGGGAGAGATTTCGTATCGATGGTAAGTTGGTAGAAGAACAGCTTATTGTGTCCTTTGTTGAAAAACATAGGGCCTTTATAAAGAATCTTAAACCATCTTTTTTTGAAGTTACTGTGGCTCTAGCGTTTGATATTTTTGCGAAGGAAGAAGTAGATTTCGCTATCATTGAAACTGGTTTAGGAGGAAGACTAGATTCTACCAATGTGGTTAATCCAATTGTGTCGCTGATTACCAATATTGGTTTTGACCATATGGATGTCTTAGGAAATACACTTCTAGAAATTGCTGGAGAGAAAGGCGGTATTATTAAGAGTCATACGCCTGTGATCATTTCGGAAAGAAATAATGAAACGGACGAAGTGTTTATTAGACTAGCCGCAGAAAGATCTAGTCCGTTAACTTTTGCTCAGGACAACTATATGATATTGGAGGTAATTCCCGATCTTGATACAACTAAGTACTTAGTCAGTAACTTAATTACAGGAGAGCAATCATCTTATGACTTGGATTTACAAGGGACCTATCAATCAAATAACCTTTTAGGAGTCTTAACTATTGTTAGCATATTAAGCAAAAAGTATGCTAATTATATTAACAATACGGACATATTTAATGGACTAAGGAAAGTTAGTGCCAACACCGGCTTAAGAGGGAGATGGCAAAAACTAGGTAATACACCCCTCATTATAGCTGATACTGGGCATAATGAACATGCTTTTAAGTTGTTGATTCAAAATATATCACGGTTTGATGGTACACATTGTCATTTTATATTAGGTTTTGCGTCTGATAAGAAATTAGATGGAATTATGGGTCTTTTGCCCCGAGATGGAAAATATTATTTTAGCACGTTCGATTCGCCTAGGTCTTGTACAAAGTTTGATCTGGAACGAATTGCTAATATTTTTAACATAAATGAGCCTGAATTTTTCGAAAATGTTAACATCGCTCTCGATTTTGCTAAACAACAAGCAACAAAAGATGAGTTCATATTCATAGGCGGGAGTACTTACTTAGTAGCTGAATTAGAAAATTTATAAAAACGTGTCAAGAAGAAAATTACATAGATTTCATCACAATCAAGAGGCCTTTAATGTTATTGAACGAGGCAAACCACTTTATACTACCATCAAAGGTCATTGGAATGAGTTCCAATTTAAGAACAGCAATCCACTGGTTTTGGAACTGGCTTGTGGTAAAGGCGAGTATACGGTAGGACTTGCAGAACATCTTCCTTACCAAAATATTATAGGTATTGATATAAAAGGAGATAGAATAGCAAGGGGAAGCAAGAGAGCCGAAGAAAAAGGGTTATCAAATGCCGCTTTCTTAAGAACTGGGATTCAATATATAGATGAGTTTTTTCATGATAAGGAAATAGCGGAGGTCTGGTTAATACATCCAGATCCGCAGCCTGGTGATAAAAATGAAAAGAAAAGGCTAACAAATCAGCATTTCTTAGATCTCTATAAAAAATACCTCCAGAAAGATGGCTTGTTTAAATTGAAGACTGATAGTCCAGAACTATACGTCTATAGCCTTGATAAACTCCAGCAAGACCCTGATTTTGAAGTACTAGAGCATACTGCCGATTTATATAATTCCAGGCTCTTAGAAGAGCACTTTGGCATTCAAACCCATTATGAAAAACTTTGGGTTGAAAAAGGCTTCACCATTAATTACATCAAGGCTAGACTCAAAGTATAGTGTTGAGAAAAGTAAGAAATCGATTAAAACACAAAAGTCCCATTACCGATTGGTAACAGGACTTTTAATAAATCTTTAAAACGTTTCAGGGGTTTTACTTTATTAGCCCTGCAAAATAAGTAACTGTTCTTACTAATTGCGAGACATAAGACATCTCATTGTCGTACCAACTCACCGTCTTAACTAATTGAGCATCGCCAACAGTTTGTACCTTAGTTTGTGTCGCATCGAATAGAGATCCGTAGTTAATTCCGATCACATCAGAACTTACAATAGGGTCTTCCGTGTATCCAAAAGAATCATCTGCTGCTGTCTTCATTGCGGCATTCACTTCTTCCGCCGTTACCTTTTTATCTAATATGGTCATTAATTCTGTTAAAGAACCCGTAACAGTAGGAACACGCTGGGCGGCACCATCTAAAATTCCATTCAACTCTGGAAGCACTTTCCCGATAGCTTTTGCAGCACCAGTTGTATTAGGAACTATATTTTCTGCAGCAGCTCTTGCTCTTCTCAAGTCTTTAGGGTGTGGTCCATCCTGCGTATTTTGATCATTGGTGTAGGCGTGAATCGTTGTCATTAGCCCTGTTTTTATACCAAAAGAATCGTTAAGAACCTTGGCCATTGGAGCCAAACAATTGGTAGTACATGAAGCCCCAGAAATTATTTTCTCAGTACCATCTAAAGTTTCATGATTGACACCGTACACTATCATTTTTACATCACCAGTAGCCGGAGCAGAAATGACTACTCTTTTAGCACCAGCTGAAAGATGAGCTGAAGATTTCTCATCACTAGCAAAGAAACCTGTGCACTCCAAAACGACATCAACATCGTGTTTTGCCCATGGTATCTGAGAAGGGTCACGTTGTGAATAAATATTTATTTCGTCACCATTAACGATAATGCTGTTCTCCGTGGATGAAACTTCTTGGCCAAATCGCCCTTGAGCAGTATCATACTTTAAAAGATGGGCCAATGAAGCGGGGTCAGTTAAATCGTTTATCGCGACGATATCTATCCCTTTCATGTCATATATCTGACGATAGACCAATCTTCCTATTCTTCCAAAACCATTGATGGCAACTTTGATGTCATTCATTTCTTAATTTTTGTTTGGTAAATGATATACAAAAGTAGCGCTTTATGGTAGACCCCCGCCAAATCATCAAAAGTCGCAAAAATTTAAAGAAATAGTCCAATTGTACTAACACCAAAACATGAGCAATGCAATTAGATAAATAGATGTTATTATAATTAACATCTATTTATCTTGCCTTTTGCGGCTAATACGCTATAAAGATTTAGATTTATATCTTAGTTTTGCAAGTCAGCAATAGGATAGGAGTAAAGGCCAAATATTATTTGGGGAGTATAAGTTCAATATTATCAAAGCGACAAATGGTCGACTTGTCGCTCTTTTTACTTCTTGTAACCAGCACTTTAAGGTTATAGTGCTTAACTAAACATTAATAACAAAAAACTTAGAATAGTTCAATGGAGAAAAATCAAAAATTAATTCTTGAGGCATGGGATAATCGAGATCTATTAAAGGATAACGATGTGGTTGATGCGATAAACGCTACAATTGATGCTGTAGATAAAGGAGATTTAAGGGTTGCCCAACCTCTAGACGACGGGACTTGGCAGACCAATGAGTGGGTGAAAAAAGCTATTATCCTTTATTTTCCTTTAAGGAAGATGGTACCACAAGAGGTTGGGATTTTTGAATTTCATGATAAAATGGACTTAAAAACGAATTATGCGGAGCTCGGAGTAAGAGTGGTTCCGCCAGCAGTTGCTCGGTATGGTGCATATTTAGCTCCAGGGACTATTTTAATGCCATCTTATGTCAATATTGGAGCTTATGTAGACTCTGGGACTATGGTAGATACTTGGGCTACTGTAGGAAGTTGTGCTCAAATTGGCAAAAATGTACACCTTAGCGGCGGTGTTGGCATAGGCGGTGTCCTGGAACCGGCTCAGGCATCTCCTGTAATTATCGAAGACGGTGCCTTTATTGGGTCCCGATGTATTGTTGTGGAAGGTGTTCATATTGGTAAAAGAGCAGTGCTAGGTGCCGGAGTAACCCTTACCAAAAGCTCAAAAATAATTGATGTTACAGGACCAGAGCCTGTTATTTATAAAGGGTATGTCCCAGAGGATTCGGTAGTGATACCTGGAACACAACCCAAATCATTTCCTGCAGGTGAGTACAATGTTCCATGTGCTTTGATTATAGGTAAAAGAAAGGCATCCACAGACTTAAAAACCTCTTTAAATGATGCCTTAAGAGAAAATGACGTCACAGTTTAGAAGATGAATTAGGACCTCGATAACGGTTTGTCGCTTCTCAATAGCTAATGATATAGATGTTGGCAAAAAAATTATGGGTACACAAAAAGGCTCCACTTTGATTAAGTGAGAGCCTTTTTTAGGATGAATTTAGTAATTCTTTTGTTTTTTAGGAAAGCTTTGTGAGTCGAAATCTCTATGATTACCTGACTTAATGTTTCAAAATTGTGTATATAATACTTAACAAACAAACATTAATCTAAATTTCTAAGATATGATCATCGCATAGCGACATACTTAATATATTACTAACTAATAGATTAGAGGTCTCATATAATTTATATATGTAAATTTAGAATCCTAAATCAAAGATTGTGAAATGTAAATTATTAAGTTTACATTTGTGATAGTTGTAGTTCATTTTAACAAAGTATTCTTATGTCTGACATTGAAATCCCAGAATTGAATAAAAAAATAGGACAGCTTATTGAGGGTCTTGGATTTACCAGCTCTAAATTCGCAGATTTTATTGCTGTCAGCAGGCCTATAATTAGCCACATCATCGCAGGAAGGAACAAGCCTAGTCTAGATATTATTCAGAGTATTCTTTTCAAATTTCCAGCATTGGGAATACACTGGACCTATGACGGAACAGAATTGGACAAAGGTTTGCTATTAAAAATAGCAAACACTAGGGTTGAGAACTCCTTCAGTACGTCATCTGAGCAGAAAGTATCCGTCAAAGAAACTATTTCAGGCCTGCATGAGCTACCTAATTCTAGGACGACAACAGATCTTAATAAACTAACTAAAATTGTAGTTTTGAGGGAAGGAGAAACGTTTGAAGAATATTTATCTGTGACTTCGAAAAGTCAATCAAAACAAATTAGTAAAATTGTTGTATTTTTCGCCGACAATTCATTTATAGATTATAATCCCGCTTAAAGATGAACACGAAAAAACTAGGATTTATTTATTTGCCAATACTTGCTATTCTCCTTACGATATCTGCAATTATAATAGACCTCTCTTATGATAGACCTGTACGGTGGAGTGCAGTAGTACTTTTAGTCTTAATGTCTGCTATTTTATTTGTTGGTTTAAAGAATAGAGATTTGACTAATTAACTAGGTCATGAGCATGAAATCGTATACAGTCATCGGCAATGTTATTTGTTATATAATATATATTATGTTAAATAGTATATTAAATAGAAAGCCACTTCTCTGAGTGGCCTTCTATTTAACTTTTCTTGAAACTCCTAGTCATTACACTGGGCAAGAACATTAGTAAGATTTGTAACACTTTCTTTTAAACTAGGATCTTCTGGTTTAACCTTCATACAAGCATCAAAGAAAGGCTTTGATTCATTGAATCTCTCACAAACTTTAACTTCAATCTCTTTCCCACCTTCTCTGTATTCAGCCATGGTCATGGCATCCACCTGCTGCTTGATTTTAACGGCTTCATTAAAATGGAATACTGCCATATTAAAATTACAATCATAATTTAAAGGATCAATTTCAAGGACTTTAACGTAGGTGGCTAATGCCATTTCTTTGTTCCCTTGATTGTCATAAAGTATAGCTAGATTAAGCATGTTATTGGTATTCGTAGTGTCAGCGTCAACTAAGGTCTTGAGATCTACGACAGCCTTTCCGAGCATATCATTTGTGATATATATGTTAATAAGCTCTCCCTGTAAATCCTTGTCTCCAGTCACTGCTATCCCTTTCTTTAACCACTCAATAGCATCTTCAATAGCATCTTTATTTTTAGCATAAGCAGCTAATTGGTAGTATGCCACGGCATCAACTCCTCCTGCCACTTCTATAAATTGAGTGAAAGCTCTCTCGGCGTCATCATAGTTTTCTAATGTATTAGAAACGATACCGGCATAAAAAGTTGATAATGTATCTTTAGGTGCAACCTTCATTCCTAAAAGAAATAATTCTGCTGCCATTTCTAAGTTGTTGTTATTGTAATGAGCTACGCCTTGATTAATAACAGCACTATATAACGGAGATAAGGCCGTTCCATTTGAAACTTCTTCTATAGAGGCGGCGGCTTTTCCATCTGTATCTAACTCTCTAGCCTTGTTTAAAGCTTCATATGCTTTTATAGAAGAAGTGGAGTCCCTACCACAAGCCGTTGTGTGTGTCGCATAAGCGTTACTCAGCCTTACCCAAGTTGAGGCTTTCAAGGATCTCCTGCTGTGAAGAGATGATTTCTCAGCTGTTTTTATTAAATTATCCTGCGTATTACAATTGGCCTCATTTGCCATTTCTAAAACGCTCTGGCTAAATGCAAGATGACCAGTTATCAAAAATGCTAAAGTAACTACTACTTTTTTCATTGGGTATATTTGGTTTAAGTTCTTTAAATATATTTGGTTCTTTTACTTTTATTTAACTGAAAGACCAATACAAATTAACAGTTTAACATCATTTTAACAACTACTCCTCCGTTGGGCTAACGTTGTCATTAATTTCTCCTTCTTCTAAGTCATCATTAATCTCATCTTCCTTAACTATTTTAGCTACAGACGCTATTGCGTCTTTGCCACTAAGTTTTATTAGACGGACACCCTGTGTAGCCCTACCCATAATTCTCAGATTAGCCACGCCCATTCTAATAGCAATACCATTCGTTGTGATAATCATTAAGTCATCTTCATCAGAAACTTCTTTGATAGACACTAATTTACCCGTTTTTTCGGTGATATTTAGAGCTTTAACACCCTTAGCTCCTCTAGATGTTATTCTATATTCACCTATATTAGAACGCTTTCCATAACCATTTTCAGAAACCACCATCAGTTGCGTATCTTCTCTGCTCACACAAACCATTCCGATGGCCTCATCTCCTTCGTTCAGCTTGATACCTCTTACGCCACTAGCTCCCCTACCCATTGGCCTGGCAGCAGACTCGTGGAATCTTACAGCTTTCCCAGCACTTGCTGCGATAATGATATAATCATTACCATTTGTAAGAGCAACATCTAACAGTTGATCTCCTTCCTTGATGTTTATTGCAATAATTCCATTAACTCTTGGTCTAGAATAAGCTTCCAGCAGCGTCTTTTTCACGGTACCATTTTTAGTACACATGATGATGTGATTATTACTGATATAATCTTCATCAACCAAGGTCTTCACATTAAGAACTGCCCTTACTTTATCATCTGGTTCAATATTTATAAGATTTTGAACAGCTCTGCCTTTAGCTGTCTTTCCACCTTCTGGAACCTCAAAAACTCTCAACCAATACAGCTTTCCTTTTTCTGTAAAGAATAAAAGATAATTATGATTGGTCGCAGTGAACAGATGCTCTGTAAAGTCAGTATCCTTGGTTTTAACAGCTCTTGAGCCTACTCCGCCCCTGTTTTGTGTTCTGTATTCTTGAAGAGCTGTTCTTTTCACATATCCTTCATTAGAGACGGTGACCAGCATTTCATCATCAGGGATCATATCCTCAATATTGAAATCTCCTCCTGCCATTTCTATTTTTGAGCGACGTTCGTCACCGTATTTGGCCCTTATATCTTCTAGATCTTCTTTTACTAATCCCTCTTTAACTTCTTCAGAAGCAAGTATTTCTTGAAGTCTATCCATCAATTTCTTGATTTCGTCAAACTCCGCAATAATCTTGTCTCTTTCCAGACCGGTCAGACGTTGCAATCTCATATCAAGAATTGCCTTCGCCTGAATCTCAGAAAGATTAAACTTTGTTACCAAGCCTTCTCTTGCCTGATCTGGATCTTTTGAACCTCTTATTAAAGCTATTACTTCATCTAGGTTATCTAAAGCTATTAGCAATCCTTCCAAGATATGTGCACGTTTTTCAGCTTCCTTAAGCTCATAAACGGTTCTACGCGTAATCACCTCAATTCTATGAGCAACATAATGCACGATCATATCCTTAAGATTTAAGGTATATGGTCTACCTTTTACCAAGGCCACATTGTTGATGCTAAAAGACGATTGCAACTGGGTAAACTTGTACAGATTATTAAGTACCACATTGGGTACTGCATCTCTCTTCAAATCATATACCACTCGCAAACCATCTCTATCAGACTCGTCACGCATGTCCGAAATACCCTCAATTCTCTTATCGTTGATTAAGGCAGCAGTTTTCTCGATCATATTGGCTTTATTAACCATATATGGAATCTCAGTTACTACTATTTGCTCTTTGCCTGTTTTGGTTTGTTCAAAGTTAGCTACGGACCGAATTACAATTCTTCCTCTACCCGTTTCGAAGGCAGATTTAACTCCCGAGTAACCGTATATTATACCGCCAGTAGGAAAATCAGGAGCTTTTATAAACTCCATTAATCCTTCAATGTCGATATCTTTATTCTCTAGATAAGCCTTAATACCGTCGACTACCTCTGTTAGATTGTGTGGGGCCATGTTAGTGGCCATACCCACAGCAATGCCTGATGTGCCGTTGAGAAGTAGGTTTGGAATTCTAGCTGGAAGTACAGAAGGCTCTTGTAAGGAATCATCAAAGTTGGGCTGGTAATCAACCGTATCTTTATTAATATCGGCTAGCATTTCCTCGGCAATTCGCATTAAGCGAGCCTCCGTGTAACGCATTGCAGCTGGAGAGTCTCCATCCACCGAACCAAAGTTTCCTTGGCCATCTACCAGAGGATATCTCAATGACCACTTTTGAGCCATTCTAACCATGGTATCATAAACCGATGAATCACCGTGTGGGTGATACTTACCCAAAACTTCTCCAACAATACGAGCCGACTTCTTGTGGGCTCTGTTGTGATATACTCCGAGCTCGGACATGCCATACAAAACACGCCGATGGACTGGTTTGAAACCATCTCTTACATCCGGAAGAGCACGCGAAATAATTACAGACATTGAATAATCAATGTATGCACTACGCATCTCATCTTCTATATTGATTTGAATAACATTGCCTTTGGGCGTGCTTGATTCAGGAATGGGATTGCCGTTTTCCTCTGCCATAAATTAAATTAAGAAGAAGATTCTTTTTATAGTTTATAGGAGTAAATTTTTCACTCTCTTGTTAAGGTCAAAAATAGCTTTTTTTGGCCTCTTTCACAATGTTTTTTTCCACAATTCAGGCCTGCGATCCTTAGTCCTCTCAACTGCTTTTTCAGTACGCCAGTCTTCTATTTTTCTAAAATGACCAGAGAGTAGAACTTCTGGCACCTTAAGACCTTTATAATCAGCAGGCCTAGTGTATACAGGCGGAGATAATAGGCCATCTTGAAAGGAATCTGTTAGGGCTGATGTCTCATCATTCATGGCACCAGGAATAAGGCGAATAATGGCATCTGAAAGGACTGCTGCTGGTATTTCTCCCCCACTCAAAACATAATCACCTATAGAGACTTCTTTTGTGATATATTTATCACGAACTCTTTCATCAATTCCTTTATAATGACCACATATTATCATTAAATTTTCTAAAAGTGAGAAGGCATTTGTGGCTGCCTGCTGAAGAAGCTCACCATCTGGCGTCATATAAATTATTTCATCGTAGTCTCTTTCTTGTTTAAGGCTTTCTATGGCCTTTGCCAGAGGCTCAATCATCATTACCATTCCTGCTCCGCCGCCAAAGGCATAATCATCTATTTGACGACTTTTTCCTATGCCATATTCACGCAAATCAATAATATTTAGATTAACAACTCCTCCTTCCATCGCTCTCTTTACAATAGACTGCGAAAAGAAACCTTCAAGAAGACCCGGCAAACAAGTGATGATATCAATTCTCATTTTTCTCAGAAATTTTTATTATTCCTTTGTATAAACTTCAATGAGGCCTTCTGGCAAATTGACGTTGAGAATATTATTCTTACGATCTATCGTTTTGACGATATCATAAGAAATGGGAACTAGTACTTCTTTTCCTTCTATTTCAAAAGCCAGTAAATCTTGCCCTGCCCCTTCATATACTTTTGTGACAATGCCAATTATAGCATCTGTTCTTTCTTCTTTTAATTGAAATCCCGTGATTTCGTGATAATAGAAGGATTTCTCATCTAATTCTGGAAGATTTTCAATCGGCAGATAAGCCTCTTTATTGATAATCTCATCAGTCTGTTCAATAGTATCAATATCTTCAAACTTGGCAATTGACTTCTTACCCCTTATTTGTAATTCTTCAAAGAAGTAAGGAACCAACTCTTCTCCCATTAAAAGGAAAATAGCATCAATATCTGCATAGAGTTCTGGATCATCTACATCCATCCATAAAATCACTTCACCTTTTAGACCATGCGTCTTGGTTATTTTTCCGAGGTGGTAGCAGTCTTCTGTTATCATTATTTGAAGTGTTAAAACGTTATCAAATTTCCGTTAATTATTCATTTCATCCTAATCTATGTCAGATTTGGACGAAGCCTAATTTCATAAAAAAATCCTCACTGAAGCAGTGAGGATTCTTTAATAAAACAAAGTGTTTTTATTCAGCTTTAGCATCATCAGCCGCAGGAGCCTCTTCTGCTGGTGCAGCCTCAGGTTCTACTTCGATAGGAGTTACTACTGGAGGTGCAGCCGCCGCAGCAGCTTCTGCCAATTTAGCAGCCTCTTCTGCTTCAGCAGCAGCTATTAGAGCCTTCTCTGCATCAGCTTTCTTCTGTAAAACAGATTCTTTCTTTTTTCTTTCAGCTTCAAAAGCGGCTGATTTTACATTCTGCTGAGCAGAAGATAATTTAGCCAATCTGTCTTCTCTAGCTTTAAGTTTATTTTCAAGCCAAGCTTCTGATTTTTTATCAGCCTCTTCTTGAGTAATAGCACCTTTCACAACTCCAACTTGAAGATGCTTTTGATACATTAGACCTTCTACAGATAAAATCTTTCTCGTTGTGTCCGTAGGTTGTGCACCTACCATTAACCAGTGTAATGATCTAGCTTTGTCCAAAGTAAGTCCTGCTGGAGTTACGTTAGGATTATACTGACCTAATTTTTCGATGAACTTACCATCACGTGGAGCTCTTGCATCTGCAACAACGATGTCGTATATCGCTCTTTTCTTACGACCATGTCTTGCCAATCTGATTTTAACAGCCATTATTATAAATGTTTGTGAGGGAACCCGTCCCTCGGTTTATTTTGGACTGCAAAAGTAGTAATTTTTTATGGATTTTTCAATTATTGGGGATAATTGAAGGCTGAAGGTTTAGGAGTAGAAAAAATAGCCTTTCCTTAAATTCAGAGGTAGCCATTTATTAGCTAATATTAACTCCTACTCACCTCGAGCTGCACAAATCTAATTTTTTCAAGAGCATTATCCATTGCTAGATTCTAATGACTCAACTTCAAATCCGAAACCCTTGGCAAGGGTTGACATTATTATTTTTACTATTGTCTATCTCTTTTTTTGAAAAATTTCTTCCTAAAAAATATCTTGATGCTTTAAAGTGTTTTCTAATAGATAATTGTTCCTACTTAAAGCTTTTATATCCATTCCGTTATCCGCGAACTGGTGAGTCCAAATAGTTCGTAAGGAGGGTATTTTGGTTATATCTCAAATAAACTTTCTCCTCGGTTGTCTCATTTTTTTTGCGGATAAACAGTCAAACTCATTTGTTCTATGGACTACCAGCTCAATATAATCAATCTTACGTATACCGTAAATTAGCTGTACTAAATTAACTAGTTTGTACTGCATTTGATTTATTTGACAGAAAGTGTACAGATAGCGATGAACTAATCAACGCATGCTTTTGAGATAACCTAAGTAAAAGGAACCAATCCAAAACACTCATTCCCTAATGTCAGCGACCATAACTTAATGCTTATCCATCATTATTTACCTTCTGGCTTCAAAGATGGAATTTTATCTAACCTTCGGTCTTTGTATTTAACTAGTACGTCACTAAGCATTTGATAAGTAGCTTTCGTCTCTGAATCTAGTGTATCAAATTCGAGAGGGTTTAGCTCTTCATAATCTTTAGGAACTTCATAAAACTCTCCAGATTCATAAAGCTTGTAACGCTGATTTCTGGCAAACACACTTGCTTTGGCAACTTCTCCGCTTCTGGAATACCAATTATAGATCCATTTTCTAGAACCGCTATTATCACCTTTCAATCGTGAGACAAAGCTCTGTCCATCTATATCCAAAGAGTCTGGTAATTCAATATTTGCTATTTCACTAATGGTAGGTAAAAAATCACTAAAGTCAATTAAATTAGAATCAACAGAATTAGCTTTAACCACACCAGGCCACTGCACAATTAATGGAACTCTGGTACCCGCATCTATAGATTCTCCTTTAGCCCCGGCCACTTGGCGACCATTCAACATTGAAATTATCGGTTTATCGGTTCCATTGTCTCCTGTAAAGATGATAATGGTGTTGTCTTGAATACCTAATTCCTCTAATTTTTGATTTATTTTTCCCACTATTTTATCTACTTCACTCACCATATCACCAAAATAATGTGCTTGCCCCTTGTAGGTCATCGTTGCTGTATCATCGTCTTGCCATTCTGGAGAGTCGGGCGTTGGGCTAAAAGGACAATGTGTAAGAATCATCGGGTAGTATAGCAAGAACGGTTTTCCCTCTTGATGGCTTTTTTCTATAAAGGTTAAGCCGTAGTCACTGACTATTTCCGGACCATAGTCAGTCTTAGCAAACGTTTTGAGAATTCCGTCTGTCTCTAGAACGGGCTCTGAAAAGCGAGTATCTCGTCCTCTAGCGTCTAGTCTTCCCTCAGTAACCTGCCACAGACAATGATTATCAAATCCTGCAATCTGTGGACTTGTTGGTTCTTTCCCTAATTGCCATTTACCAACGATGCAAGTAGCATAGCCAGCGTCTTTGAATAAATGACCAAAAGTCTTTTGACTTTTATCCAGTAATCCAAAACGGACATAATTTCGAACATTATAGATTCCCGTCATTAATTTTATCCGGCTAGGAGTACATAGAGGCTGGGCATAACAATGCTCAAATCGCATTCCATTTAATGCCATACGATCTATCTCAGGTGTCTGGTAAGAACTTCCTCCATTAGCCCCTATCGTTTCATAGCCCAAATCATCAGCCATAATCAAAATCACATTCGGAGATTGTTCAATATTTTTCGGCTTATTACAAGACGTACAACACACTATTGACACAAGCAGAGCAAAGGCAAGTAGTCTGAATTTCCAATTGTCTTTGCCAGCAATAAAAGAGTTATCTATCCTAATTCGCATGATATTTTACTTTTGGGATTACTAAAGATAATGGATACATTTTGTTCCGACGAAATGCTTGTTATTAATTGTCGTTTATAAAGAACATCAAATAAATGGTCCAAACCTTTCAAAATGACAGGTATAGCCATTAGGAACTCTAAGTAGATAATCTTGATGTTCTGGTTCTGCAGGCCAAAAAGTACTGTATGCTTCTAGGGTCGTCACGGTCTTCCCTTCCCATTTTTCACTATCATCTACAACAGTAATCATCTCTTCAGCAATCTTCTTTTCTTCTTCATTTTGGAAGAAAATAGTAGACCTGTAACTAGATCCGAGATCATTGCCTTGTCTATCAATTGTTGTTGGATTGTGAATGCGATAGAAGTAATCTAAAAGTTCTGCGAAAGAGACTTCTTTGGGATCATAAGTCAACTCTATTCCTTCAGCGTGCCCTGGATGATTTCTATAAGTTGGGTGCTCATTTTGACCACCAATATAGCCTACTTCCGTGTCTTTAATTCCCTTTCTTACTCTAAAGAGGTCTTCCATTCCCCAGAAACAACCTCCTGCGATATACGCTTTTTTAAAATCTGCCATTATTCTATTTTTAATGTTGAAAATCTCTTTGGTCTATAAAACCAATTATATGAAATCCCTGTTCCTGCATGCTCATAAAATGAATTATTTAAGGTAATTTTAATATATCTAGCTAGTCCTTGATCAGCTTTATAGCTTCTGAATTAACGCAATATCTTAATCCAGTAGGTGCTGGACCATCTGGGAAAACATGACCTAAATGACCATCACAGGTATTACACATCACTTCAACTCTGGTGGTACCAAATGAAGTATCCTTGTGATACTTTATCGCATTATTTTTTATTGGTTGCGTAAAGCTCGGCCAGCCACTACTTGATTCAAATTTTATGGTTGAATCAAATAAAGGAGTACTACAACAAATACAGTTATACCTTCCGGCGTCATGAGCATTACATAATACTCCAGAACCCGCTCTTTCCGTTCCTTTCAATCTTGCTATTCTAAATTGTTCAGGGTTAAGAATTGATTTCCATTCATCTTCTGTTTTTTCTACTCGCTTATCAGGTTCAAGATTTCCATCATTTGAATATTTAATAACATCGTTCCAGTTCATCATATCGATTTTATTTTAAAAAGTTTCTAATTCCATAACTCGCCAATACTCCTTCTCCTGTTGCTGCTGCTACTTGAGCAATAGCTCCTTCTCTACAATCACCAGCAGCAAAAATTCCATCTACAGATGTTTCGGCTAAGGCTGATGTTTGAATAAACCCTTTTTCGTTTAATTTTACTATACCTTTAAAAGGATTTGTATTTGGTATTAATCCAATAAAGATAAACACACCATCTGCTTCTACTAAAGATTCTTCATTGGTTTCATTATCCTTCACTTTTAAAGCTTTAAAAATGTCACGTTCATCAGCTATAAATTCAAGGGATGTTGTATTCATATAGGTACTTATATTGTCAATTGAAGCTAACTTCTCTACATAAGTATCTGATGCAGTAAATTCATTTGTGCGATTAACTATTTTAACACTTTTACAGAACCCTGCCAAAAATATCCCTTCTTCTAGAGCAGAGTTTCCACCTCCAATAACTATGATATCCTTGTCTCTGTAAAAAGCTCCATCACAGGTTGCACAAAAATGAATTCCTGACCCAATCAGTTGCGTTTCATTAGGAATCCCAAGTTGTTTGTATGTAGAACCTGTTGACAAAACAATTGTTTTCCCAATAAAAGAGGTGCTCTTTGTTTTTACGGTAAACAATTCTCCTTCTTTTTTTATAGCAACAACTTCTTCTCCCGTTTTGATCACTGCTCCATAAGTTTTCGCTTGCTCTTCCATTTTGTCCATTAGTCTTGGTCCCGAAATAGATGTAAAGCCAGGGTAGTTCTCAATTTTCTCAGTTAAAAAAGCATTTCCACCAATGTTCTTTTTCTCTAAAATTAAAGTATCAAAACGATCTCGCTGAGCATAAATCGAGGTAGTTAAACCAGCGGCTCCACCTCCAATAATTATGGTATCGTAAATTTTATGCTCTCTTTCAACATTGATAGATAGCAGTTCAGTCAACACAAGATTATCTGGATTTGTATGCGGCGTTCCATTAATTAAAATGGTCGGAATAATCCGTTTACCATTATTAATTTCTTCTACTTTTTGAGCAGCCCCCTGGTAGGTTTCTACATCAATAAATTCGAAACTTATACCATTGTCGCGAAGAAAATTTTTAGCTCTTCTACAATCTGGGCACCAATCCGCACCAAAAAGTTGGACTCTGCCAACTTCATTGATTCCTAAAAGAGATGATAAAACATTGTTGTCAGGGTTAGTGTATGACTTTTCATTGAGAATCAGTGTAGGAATAATTCGTTTCCCGTTATTGATTTTCTCCACTTTAGCAGTGGCTTCTTTGTCTATATCAACATCAATAAACGTATATTCAATGTTATTGTCGCGAAGAAATTTTTTAGCTCTTCTACAATCTGGACACCAATCGGCTCCATATAAAATTATGGTTTCTGTCATCTGTTTTTAGTTAATTCACAAATAAAGTAAAAAACAAAGATGAGCCTTAGCTCAAGACTTTAGCTAGGCCTTTATTCCTTATCTATTGGCAATATTTCCTTATCCTATTAACTTCTAATAGCTATCCCTAACACGATGGCCTATGTAAGATCGACGGAGCGTTTGTCTTGTGCATTACTGTAAGTTTTTCAATTGGTTATAGCTTCTTTGTTTATAAACGAGATCATTGGCACTAACACTCCGAAATTACTGGCACTATTTGAAACGGAATAGCCACACTAGCAATACTTTTTCATCAGATGAAGTCCCCTTACAGGTAACGGACTCTTCTTGACGCCTTATTGTTTTCAGATAGTATAATTGAAAACTTCGCATCTCCACATTGTGGACAATTTATAGCAGGCTTTCCATCTAGTGTTAGACTATAACCACAAGCGGTACATGTTAAATTATTATTCATTTTGTCAAATTTTAGGCTTGTATATCTATTATTTGTGCGTTGAAACAAACTCCTAATCTATATTTTTATAAGGTGATTTAAAAGTACTTATTTTCGTTTAACTAGCTAGCCAAAGCTTTGGTGGAGTTCATTAATTACTTTACTGTTTCAAGTTACAACCAACTGCCGTACAAAATATAGATGATGCTCTGCTCTTTTTTCATTTTTTAATACCATTAAAAGGATTCCTAATCCTATGAATGTTAATATCCCAATCGCACAATTCATTACCATATTATTTTATTCAACGAATTGTGGAGTTGCACTTGAATTTTCAATTTTACCAGATTTTAATTCTCACATAGGTCGGATCTGAAATGTAGTTAGGGATTAATCCATATCCGTCCATCCAAATTTGATGAGAAACGGTATAGGAATAATTATTAGAGTTTAATTCTAAATCCTTTCCACTAAGTTTG
>JBNMFK010000013.1:0-22911 GCA_051269965.1 Algoriphagus sp.
GATAATGGTTTTTCTGTGCGTTGTCTCAGGGATTGACACCCGATAGCTATCGGGATTGGCTATTTGACTATTTAATACTACCGCGTAAGCGGTTTATTTTAAAAAATAAGATGGGCTTACACAATGAATTGCCTGTATACAAAGCGAGTTACGATTTATTGATTGGGATATTTCAATTTACGAAGGACTTCCCGAAAGAGTATAAGTATACTTTAGGTCAGGATATGAAACGTGATGGTATACAGTTGGTGAGGAGTATTTACAGAGCTAATAAATCTAAAGATAAAAGGGAATACCTCGAACAATTTTTAGATGATTTTGAAGTACTCAAATTAGAAATACGCTTATGCGTAGATATGAAGATATTATCCATCAAGAAGCAAGCTGAGCTGAGCCAGATGATGAAGCATAGGCAAACAGATAACAGGCTGGCGTAATGCTCAGCGTGTTTAATTAGCCAGAATTACTGTTGTCATGGTGGCAGTAAGTGTGCATGGTTTTGTTTAAAAGCGATAAAGGGGTTGCTTTGTAATATTCAGAGCAGTTGATAGTTAACTCGGTAAAGCAGCTATTGTTTGGGTGAGATTATCGGATGCATGCGGTATTCTCTGCATGCATCAATACGCCTTTATTAATTATGCTTGGTGGTTTTTCTAGTGGCTACTATTGGAGTTCTACGGAGAACGATAACAACAATGCGTGGAAACAGAATTTCAACAATGGCAATCAGAACTTTGTTATTATCTTTTTACGGAAGGAGAAGAGTATGTAGAAATAGGATTTCAAAAATGTGAGCAACAATATCAAGAGAAGCAGAAGTTATACCTTGCCAAAAAAGCAAGAGAGCTAAATCTTCAATTGGTTGAAATATAGCTACTTATAAAAAAGTGTCAATGGTAGCGAAGCGGCGGCCAATGCCGACAAGAAAAGTATACTTGCCCCAAAAGCTTAAAAGGTCAATATGTTATCGCAAGGTCTGTCTCAGCATCCCTCAGGATTTAAATCAATATTTAGATATATATAAATATTGGGGATAATAGAGAATAGCATGATTTAGGCCTTAACCTCGTTTCCTCTTAATTTATTCGTCAAATTAGCAGAAAGAGCTTCTCTTCGATACTCAAAAAAGGAGATTGTTAGATTTATCTTAATTTCTAAAGCCTTCCATTATGATTACTACTTCTATTTTCGACATGTTTAAGATTGGGCCAGGGCCATCAAGTTCTCACACTATTGGGCCTATGAAGGCCACTTATGATTTTTGGGAGCGTATAAATAGCTTGCATGCAAAAAAAACAGAAGCTGCTCACTCCATAGAAATTAACCTGTATGGTTCCCTTAGTATGACGGGGAAAGGTCATGGAACGGATAGAGCTGTAGTCGCTGGTCTTCTTGGTTGGCTTCCTGAGAAAGTAAATCCTTCAGTGTTCAATAATTTGCTTAAGAATACCGAAGATTTATACGTAATAAAAGTAGGGGAGAATGAAATAAATGTATCGTCAGAGTCTATAAAATTCCAGAAGAAACGCTATGATTCTCCATTTGCTAATACCTTGGTAATTAAATTACTAAGTTCTAACGAAGAGCTTATTCATGAAGAAGAATATTATTCTGTGGGTGGTGGTTTTATACAAAGAAAGGGAGAGGAGGACTTTGATGTTTCGAGTTTAAGTATTCCTTATCCATATCAAACTATGGATGGGCTAAAGGCCATACTTAAAGATCAAAAGGTGGGTCTGATGGATGTTATGATTGCTAATGAAATAGCTATTTCTGGACTTTCAAAAAAGCAAATATTTGCCCAGTTAGATACGATTTTAGACTTCATGCATAAGGCTGTGAAACGTGGCTTGAAAACCAAAGGTATACTTCCAGGTAGAATAGGTCTTCGCCGCAAAGCACCTTTACTGTACGAAAAGGCTAAAGGCAAGGTGGCTACGACAGACAGTTTCATTATTTTTTTGAATGCCTACTGCTTAGCAGCTTCAGAGGAAAATGCGGCTGGAAGTATTGTGGTAACCGCCCCAACCTCAGGAGCATCTGGGGTTATACCGGGGGTAACGTACTTACTCAAGCATCATTATCATTACGACAAGCAGCGATTAAGAGAAGGAATGATGGCCGCTGCAAATATTGGGTTCTTAATCAAACAGAATGCGAGTATTTCTGGAGCAGAAATGGGCTGTATGGGCGAGATTGGCTCTGCAGCAGCCATGGCCGCTGCTATGCTCATGTATTGCACAGAAAACTCCATTGAACGTATGGAAGCTGCGGCCGAAATAGCGATTGAGCACCATTTAGGGATGACCTGTGACCCGATTGGTGGCTATGTCCAAATTCCTTGCATTGAACGCAATGCCATGGGTGCTATTAAAGCATACAACGCATACTTATTGGCTTCCTCTGGAAATACCCACGATCAAAAAATCTCACTAGATAGTGTGATAAAAGTGATGCGGGCAACAGGGAAAGATATGTCCAAACGCTATAAAGAAACTTCCAAAGCTGGCCTAGCATTAAGTATGACGGAGTGTTGAATTAGTTTACCTAGAAACGGCTATGAAGATCTATCAGGCCTTGTATTTCTGTTATTCGATCTACAGGTAAGTACTGGGATTACAGCTATTTTGGCAGTTTTTTGAATACTTTTCTCATGACTTTAGCAATTTAATTTTAACTACATTTCTCAGCAAGGGGATGACTACTCAGTGAAGCATCTTTGCCGCATGGAGAAGAAACTAAAATTATTTACGGCCTACGTGCAGTATAAAAATGATGTTTGGCTAGTCGAGAATGGCCTATGGGTGAAAGGCTATTTAGCTCAGCTTCATAAAGGGAGGATTAGGCCAATTTTCGTAGGTCTAAATCTAAAAGAACGGAATACCGCCTTTGATTTGATAAAACATGATAAAGCGGCCCTGAATCGTGAAAACTACAAGTCTCTGTTGCCATACATGGTGGAAATGAAAATGGAGGGACGGGTTCAATGCTTTGATTTGGACGACCCTCTCGGACCTAATAAAATGTATCTAAGGCTTGATGGGCCTAGAGTGGTCTGATTGGCTAGGTTTTACTAAATTTGATGGATGTGTAGAGATGTTAGCTATTCTAAATCAAAAGAAATTAAGTATGCTAAGAGGCTTGATATGCCTGAGACTGAAATCAAGAGGCTTGAGAAAGAACTAGCGAATTTTGAGAGGAGAATTCAAATTTCTTCTGAGGCTATTGATGCCATACAAGAAGCAGATAAAGATTTGGCGTACTTAAATTTGTACACTCATCCAGAATTACCCACCAAGACGAATAAGAAACGCGAGAACCTACAATACTACCAAGTAGGCTTAATACCACGCTGGGAAAAAGACGCGGAGACCGCCAAGATAAGACGACGAGGAAATATTAATGCGAGGTCTGAAACAGCACACAATAAACCTAGCTTTAGAGAAGCTCTTGAAGATAACCGCTGCCTTATTGTGGTAGATGGTTTCTACGAATACTACCATCACCATAATGGTAGAAAGATTCCATTTTATGTGTCTAGAGTAGATGATGAGCCGTTGGTTTTGGCGGGAATATGGGAAGAAACTAACGTAGGGGGAGAATTGATTAAGTCTTCTGTCATTCTAACGACCTCGGCGAATACCATGATGGCTAAAATACATAACAGTCCTAAAAATGGAGGTAGAATGCCCGTCATTATAGAGAGCGACCAGCAGGATAATTGGCTAGACGGTACTAATCTCAAAAACATCTATCTACCAGCAAAAAATGATATCCTTAAAGCCTATACGGTTAGACCAATCACCAAAAAAGAGAGCGAAATCAAATCAGAACCCAGACAAGAATTCACCTACAAAGAACTTAGAAATGGTGTTGATTCTATTCGTCCAGATTCAGATGAGCCTGTTCAGGGTTCGTTGTTCTGATAATATAACTTTGACAAGTCATTTTATAGAAATGTTTACTTCCTATAAAACCCCTTAACCCTCCTAAACTTACCATCAATCTTCGGGTTTTTAAAGCCTAGTATCTTGGTGACTAGCGGATATACATCAATGTTTTGAATGGTGCCTAGCTGCCCTTTTTTCTTGATGTTGGGACCATTAGCATAAAAAATACCGCCCATTTCTGGTGTAAGGTATGGGTCGTAGCCGTGCTCACCGGTTAGTTTTTCTGGCTCTGCCATGTCTCTAAACGCATATCCAGGTTCAGCTACTAAAAGTACATCACCTACTCGGTCGTTTTTACTATAGTGCCAGCTTTTGGGCATGTCTTTTTTGCGGTAGGTTTTGAAATTATTTTCAAGAGCTTTTAGGGCAGTATAGGTACGTCCTATTTGAGACTTGTCTAAATAAATCTGAGACAATATTCTATCAGAAACTACCACGGCGTCTTCTGGGATTTGAGCAATAATTGGTTTAGAATCTATCCAATCCATTGTGTTTACCTCTGTCATACCGTGGTCAGAAGTAATGATGACATTCACGGGTAAGCTTATGCTTTTCAGCTTTTCCATGATATAGCCTAAAATCTTGTCAGCTTCTTCTACGGTATTTTCTAGTTCTGGAGAGTTTGGACCAGTTTTATGACCTTGACTATCTACCAAGGAGAAATAGAGCGATATAAACCTTGGACGCTCTGCTATTGGAATATTGAGCCATTTGATGCATTGGTCTACACGTTCATAATTATCTACTTGGCCATCGTATAGGTAATAATAATCTGGGAAACGCCCTTTTATTGCTGCCTCAGAACCTACCCAAAAGTAAGAGGCAGATTTATAACCATTTTCCTGTGTGAGTTGCCACAACGGCATGCCCCCATAAAAATAGGCGTCTTGTACGCTGCTTCTATTTCTAATCCCATACTCAGCTTTTCTGGACTTGTCGTAAAACTGATTGCCTACCAAACCATGATTTCCAGGATATAGGCCAGTAACTAACGTGTAGTGATTTGGAAATGTTTTACTAGGGAAACTGGGTCTAAGACTTTGGGCAGCAGTTCCTTCTTTGATAAAATCATTAAAATTTGGCGTATTAAAACGGCTTACATAATCATGCCTAAAGCCATCGAAAGAAATCAGTAGGACGTAAGGTTTCTCTTGTGCCATGCTACTAAAAGAGAGTAAGCCGACAAGACTCCAGAGGAGCATATTTTTCATGAGTTTTGGAATTAAATATTTGCAAAATTAAGGTATTGAATCAGGGTTTCTCCTTTTTTTTATTTAGCGGCTTCTATTCACTAGAGTCCATTGGAAAATCTCAAATTTTTTTATCAAATGGCCTTAAATTGAATAATTTTGGAGTCGAACGTGTTATTGACTAAGAAAGACGACCTATGGCAAACCTAAATATCGCTGCAAGAAAGAAGAATACCTTCGACGTTATCGTGATAGGCTCTGGTATTAGCGGAGGATGGGCGGCTAAGGAATTTTGTGATAAAGGATTGAAAACGTTGGTTTTAGAGCGAGGAAAAGATGTTAAACATGTGGTAGATTATCCAACTACTAACATGAAGCCATGGGAGTTTGACCATTTGGGAAGGGTTTCTCAAAAAACCAAAGAAGATAATCCTGTGGCCAATAAGTGTTATGCTTTTAAGGAAGAGACAGAGCATTTTTTTACAAAAGATAAGGAACAGCCTTACATACAAGAAAAGCCCTTTGATTGGATTCGTAGCTATCAGGTAGGAGGGAAGTCATTGCTTTGGGCAAGGGGTACGCAACGATGGAGCCCCTATGATTTTGAAGGGCCGGCCAGAGATGGTTTTGATGTAAAGTGGCCGATGTCTTATAAGGAGCTTGCCCCTTGGTACAGCCATGTGGAGATCTTCGCAGGTATCAGCGGAAATAAAGACGGTTTAGCAACTTTACCAGATGGAGAATTTTTAAGGCCTTTCGAGCAGTCTTGTATAGAGAGTCATTTTTCCATGGAAATGAAAAAGCACTATAAGGGTAGTAGGCCAGTTATCATTAGTAGATGTGCTCACTTGACAGACCCGCAGCCTATCCATTATGAGCAAGGGCGTGGCCAATGTCAGCAAAGAGATCTTTGCGAAAGAGGCTGCCCTTATGGGGGCTATTTTAGTAGTAATTCTTCTACACTACCTTGGGCCATGAGAACAGGGAACATGACCATGAGACCAAACTCTGTTGTTCATTCTATCATGTATGATGAAAAATCAGGTAAGGCTTCTGGGGTCTTAGTGATTGACGCACTTACAAAGAAAGAACGTAAATATTACGCCAAAGTTATTTTTGTGAATGCCTCTACAGTCAATAGCAATATGCTCTTGCTTAATTCTAAATCTTCTCGTTTTCCGCAGGGTCTAGGGAATGATAATGGCCTCATGGGCAAATACATCCACTTTCATAATTTCATTACGGGAATTACTGCCGAATATGAAGGTTTTCAGGACAAGAAAACAACAGGGATTAACCCAGGGGGAAGTTATATTCCACGTTTTAGGAATGTTTTTAAACAAGAAACAGATTTTCTAAGAGGATATGCGGCTGGTTTTAGTGGCTCCAGAATGATAGAAAACGACAGTGAAAGTATAGGAGATCAACTCAGAACCAATTTGCTGCAAACAAAATATACAAACTGGAAAGTAGGCTCTCATTTTATGGGTGAAACTATCCCGAAACTAACCAACCAACTGAAGCTGGACGAGACTTTGGTAGATGAATGGGGAATTCCTACAGTAAGAATTTCAGTGTCTTTAGATGACAATGACGCCAAAATGGCAAGAGATTATAGAGAGCAAATGACCGAAATGCTGGACTTAGCAGGTTTTACAAACATAAGTCCGCATGTTAAAAGCGATTGGAATCCAGGGCAAGATATCCATGAAATGGGGGGCATCATTATGGGCGAAAGTCCCAAGGATTCTCAACTGAATAAGTGGAATCAGTTACATCATTGCAAAAACGTTTTTGTAACAGATGGGTCATGTATGACTAGTGGCTCTACCCAGAATCCTTCGCTTACCTTTATGGCTATTACAGCCAGGGCCGCAAATTATGCCGCTAACGAAATGAAAAAAGGGAATTTATAATTTATCAAACCATTAGAATGACCAATAACGACATCCTCAGACGACTTAGGTACGCTTTCAATTATAACGATGAAAAGATGGCGGGTATTTTTGCTCATGCCAAATACCGGGTATCAAAACCTATGATAATAAGTTGGCTGAATAAAGACAGCGATGAAGATTTCAAGGAACTCGCAGATGTGGAGTTGGCCAATTTCTTAAATGGCTTTATCACGGAGAAAAGAGGCAAAAAAGATGGGCCTCTTCCTCAGCCAGAGACTCGATTAAGTAATAACCTCATTCTAAAAAAGCTCAAAATAGCTCTGAACATGCAATCCACAGACATGATGGAGGTTTTTGGACTCATGGATGTAAAAATGAGTGAGCACGAATTGAGTGCTTTTTTAAGAAACCCAAAACAGTCTCAATATCGTCAATTAAACGACCAGTACCTTCGCAACTTTCTATATGGATTGCAGAAGAAGTTTAGGGGTTAATTATCTATTTAATACTCGTAGGCCGGCACTCATAAATCAACAGTCACTATAAAAACGCTATGAGATCAATACTGTTTATACTTGTCATTTTTTAGCTTAAAGTGCTTTTCTTAGTCTACTTCAACCAAATTGTATTTTGACGATAATTGGAAAGAGTCGACGGAGGCTAATCCATCTTTTTATAGCATTAGATATCAATTAAATGATACAATATGGCAAATGAAAGATCACTTTATACATGGCAATATTCAAATGATGGGGTTCTGTATGGAGTCCGAATTTATTAATCGTATCGGAGAATTTAGCTATTACTCAGAAGATGTTTTTTAGAGAGTACAGCCAACTTCTGTAGAAATAGTAAAATAAATAAGGATAGTCACTATTAAGAAAATAGACAGGTTGATAATATTTATGAATATGATTATCAAACAGGGGCTTTGATTTCAAAAGAGTATTTAAAAAAAATGGCGAAAGAAGTTTTTTTGATGAACCCATATTTAAGGATGGCATTGAAAAAATGAATATGTTTATTTCAAAAAAAAGTCAAATATCCAAAACTTGCACGAAAAAGAAATATTCAAGGCCAAGTGCTTGTAAAGCTTGTAATCGAAAAGGATGGTTCGATGGGGGAGATAACTATACTTAAGAGAGCAAGTCCTTTGTTGGACATAGAGGCAAAAAGAGTTGTAAGTATAATGCCGAATTGGATCCTAGGGAATAGAGATGGCGAACCAATAAGGATTTATTACACAATACCCATTATATTTAGATTGTATTAAAAGAATAAAACCTTTTTTGAAAACTTAAAGAGCCATGTTGTAGGAGGTTTGTTTCTATGTTAAGTTATGGGCTCAATTAAGAATGCCATCCTTATTCAGCATCTCCTCTAAGATCAGTCTCTATCGGAATATTGTCTATCTATGAAAAAACCAAAACCATGAAAAAAATACTACTAATCTTAACAATACTATTTCTTGCGGTTGTTGAACCAACAAAAGCAAACAATCAAAATATTAAAAACCTTGGTCATTCAGGAAATCCAGAAGATTCTATTAGGCTGACTCAACTAGACATTTACTGGGACAAAGTCTCTAAGGTGGTAGGAGAAGGAGATTTTGAAGGTTATGAATCTCTTTATCACCCAGATGCTGTGGTGGTTTTTGCCGGAGGCGAAAATAAGACTTCGGTGTCTATAGAAAGTGCTCTAGCGAGATGGAAACAAGGATTTAATGATACCAAGGCGGGCAAGCAAAACTCATCGGTAGAGTTTCGTCTTTCGCAGCGGATAGGTAATGACGATACAGCTCATGAAATAGGTATTTTCCTATACACGGCCAGTGATGCCAATGGAAATGAAACTGCCAAATACTTCGTTCATTTTGATATGCTATTCGTTAAAAAGAACAACGAATGGCTTTCATTAATGGAATATCAGAAAGAACCTGCCACTGAGCAAGAGTGGGATGCATTGAAATAAATAGAGTCCAATTAAATTCGGATAAGAACGCCATGAGACCAAACATAGTCCTACTTCTGCTTTCAGTTTAAAGTTTTTTGTTAGACAGATGCCACCGAAGTTTTCTTTTATAAAAACTTGGAAGAAACACCAGATGACAGTACTGAGTTTTACAGCATGAGACATTAGTTAAATGATTCACTATGGTAAATAAAGGACCATTTCATAGACGGAAGGACTCAAATGACGGGGACATGTATAGGCCCCGACTGTAAAAATCGAATTGAAACGTTTAAGTATTATTCAGAAGAGGTCTTTTTAGGAAATCAAGAGAATTACTTAATCAAAGGGATTGTCAGGCAAACGCTACCCGGCAGGACGGTATTCAATGAAAAGCACTGGTTAAGTTTCTCATTGAAAAGGATGGTTCTATAAATCAATTAACGGTCCCAAAATCTGTCTAACTATCTATTAGATGAAGAGGCCATGAGAGTGATAAGCGACATGCCAAATGGATTCTAAGAAAAGAGATGGAGAGCATTTAAGCATCTATTTCATTTACCTAGTTGATTTTAAATTATGCTAAGAATATACCTTAATTAACTATCTCTTCTTTATCCAACATCTCATCCAGCTTTTCTAAAAACAACATTTCTGGGCCAAATTGCCAGTCGAAGTTCTTAGACTGATTACCCATATGGGCATGATGGTCTTGGTCTAATATATAATTTTTAGGCTTTTCTAAGATGCGTGCTTTACCATAGACATCTTCGAGCTTGTTTCTTAATTGTTTAAACTCACCATCAATCTTTCGGAGTTCTTGCTCACCTTTTGATTTGTCTACATCCCCATCATACTTTTTGAGACTTAGTAAACTTTTAGCAGTAAATTTCACTAATTCATTTATTTGCTCGTAAACCTCTAAGGTGTACAAGTTCCTTTCAACTTTAGTCTTCATGAAAGAGATGGATGCCGCAATGTTTTCGCATGCCTCCATGGTTTTAGAAGCTTCTTCTAATCTCTTTGCATAAGTCTCTGTCCACTTTCCGGGACTATCATTTTCCGGCATGCTTATGATAAAATTTGACTTGGCGTCTTTGTTGGTTCTCAAATATCTCCTGTTTCCCTTTTCCATGAATGTATTCTCCCAGACTCTTACTTTTTTCTCTAGCTGGTCTATGAAAGCATGTTTTTCATCTGGCAGATAACTAGAAAAAGCCCTTTGACGAAAGTTGGCTTTAAAGTCGGCCATAGAAATTTGTTCTCCAGCCCAAGTACTTTCGGCAAAACCAAAAATACCTCTTTTATACGTCTCAATATGAGGTGAATCATCATCCCATAGGGTAAGTAAAAGGCCTGTTAAACTTTGCTCAATTGAACTTTTAGCAAAGGCCCTAATATTGTGCATATTACTTTCTTCAGACGGCATAAGAGCCCATCTCGTTTGGCCAGCCGTGGCACCCATTACCTGAAGGCCATGAGAGGTAAACCACTTCATGGCTTTGGTGTTTCCTAGCGACTCCGCGTGTGAATAATTCCATCGCATATAAATGCAGTTTTTTGGAAACTGATCCAGAAATTGTAGAAGCGTACCTTCATTTTCAGCCCAGATAGAATCTACTGCAGCCTGACTCATATTTTTATCAAACATTGGCTTGTCAAGGTTGGCGTACTTCAGCGGCATATCATCCCAGAAAATAGGAATTCGGTTATTTTCTGCTGCAAAAGCACAAACTTTATTAAGCCATATAAGCTGTAGTTCTAAGGACGATTGACCACTATTTCGGCCTGTAGTGTGTACCTCATCTCCTCCAATGTGTAAATACTTTCCATGCGGTGTTGCTTTTATGGCATCCCTATAAAGGTCAAACTGGAGTTCATAGGTCTCTGGGTCTAGGGGATTAAAAGCCCAATCACTCTTGAGATCGTCTCTTAGGTGTTTGTATTCCTCATGCTTAAGAATAAAGGAAGCATGACCCAAACCCTGAATTAATGGACTGATGCTAATATTCCTATTGTTTGCATATTCAGAAAGTGCAATCCACTGTTCCATAGTCATGGCATCTGCACTACCAATAATTGGATGCGTTTGGTAGGCAAGTTTATCCTCTACTTCTGCTATAATCCCATTTATTTTGAGGGCTGCTAATTGGTCAATGAGATCAAAGTAATAGTCTGATTTTTCTAGATGATGCTTCACATCTAAATGTACAGAGCGATAGCTAAGCAGTGGCGAATCTTGAATAGATACTCTTGGCAGTTTTAAGTCTTGTTCGTCGGCATCTTCTTGAAACTGTTTCAAAGTTTGCAAAGCATAAAAAACGCCTATTTTATCTTTAGCCGAAATAGCTATAGTATTCTTTTTTATGGTCAACGAATATGCTTCTTCGTTTGCCGACTTATCCAGTGTGATTTTTAAAGGTCTTTGGGTATTCAGAATGAGCGTTTCAGCCTTTGGTAAATCTAGGTTCTGCGTAATTTCTTTGATTTCTTTTGGGCCAATCAGGCTAAAGCCTTCAAAAGTCATGACTTTAGGAGAGGGTAAGATTTTGAAAACCTCATCAGGGTTTTTTTGGGCAAATACTGTGTTGGCAAAGATCAGTACAAGACATAAAGATTTTAAAGACATAGGAGTTTCTTAAGGTTGAATAGCTTATTACTTTCTAAATTTAAGGATAAGTTTTATTAAGCCAATTTCTCAATGCACAAGATTTTAGATAACGATTGTTTTAAATGACTTATTCCAAGTAAAACATTCTGACTATAAATTGAAACCCTATGATAAACAGAAGACTATTTTTAAGAAATTCTTTACTCGGTGGAGCGGCTCTTTATTCGAGCTCATACTTACTAAATGCTTGCACTAAGAAGGAAGATTTACCAAAAATTTCACTTGCTCAGTGGTCATTGCATCGTCAGTTTTTTGATAAGCTTCAAGACCCAAATGATTTTGCCACTATTGCCAGAAAAATGTATGGCATAGAAGCGGTGGAATACGTAAATCAGTTTTATATAGACACCGTTAACGATCTAAAGTTTTGGGCAGAGATGAAACGAAAGGCAGAGGACGCAGATGTGAAAAGCCTACTCATGATGGTCGATAATGAAGGTGACTTGGCAATAGCAGATGATTCTGAAAGGAGAAAGTCTGTCGAAAATCATTTCAAATGGGTGGATGCAGCCAAGCTTTTGGGCTGTCATTCCATTAGAGTTAATGCTTTCGGAGATGAGAACAAAGAAATTTATACCGAAGCCCTGAAAGATGGCATGGCTCAGTTAGCCGATTATGCCGCTAAAGAAAATATCAATGTCATCATAGAAAATCATGGGCTTTTTAGTGCAGATGGTGCATTGATTTCAGAGGTGATAAAAGACGTTAATAAACCGAATTTTGGAACATTCCCAGATTTCGGCAATTGGTGTATGAGTGCCAAATGGGGGAGTACTCAGATTCCTTGTGATATTGCCTATGACAGATATCAAGGAGTTGCAGATTTTCTACCATACGCCAAGGCTGTCAGTGCAAAGTCCTATGATTTTGATGATAGTGGAGAGGATACTCGTATAGATTATGGCCGTCTGCTGCAGATGGTAAAAGATTCTGATTACGATGGATATATTGGAATTGAATACGAGGGCTCTCTTAAAAGTGAGCATGAGGGTATTTTAGCTACAAAAGCTCTGATTGAAAAAAAATGGCCTGATTTAACCTGATTTCTGTACTAGAAAATCCATAACTAGCCTAAATGCCTTATTTATACTCTCATTACAATCCTATAACGTGTAATCCAGATTTAATTTAAGATTTATGAAAAAGACTATCCGATTAACATTTCTCTTATATCTCACGGTATTGATTTCAATACCTGCATTAGCACAGGTTTCAGATGGGCATTATCTATATGTCGCCACTCCTGGAATTAGAAACTATTTAGGATATGGCGGACATGGCCTGTTGGTTTTTGATATTGACAACGACCATAAATTTGTAAAACGCATTACTACCAAAGGGTATAAGACAAGTGGAATTCCTTCAAATGTGAAGGGCATTGCGGTGAGCAAACAATTAAACTCTATTTATATCAGTACCCATGAATCTGTCCAGCGAATAGATTTGGCTTCTGAGAAGCTTTTATGGGAAATCCCTTATGAGGGCGGCTGCGATAGGATGGCAATTTCACCAGATGGGAAGATCATGTATTTGCCTTCATTAGAAAAGGACTTTTGGAATGTGGTGAATTGTGAAACAGGGGCTATTATCAAGAAATTGATGGTTCATTCTAAAGCTCATAATACTATTTTTGGGCCATCTGGTAAAAAGGTTTATTTGGCAGATATGGGCACTCCTTTACTCCATGTAGCAGATGCAAAGACTCATAGTATTGTCAAAAAAGTGGGCCCTTTTAGTGCGGCTATTAGGCCTTTTACCATTAATAGTGACGAATCTAAAGTCTTTGTTAATGTAAATGACCTACTCGGTTTTGAGGTGGGGGATTTAGATACAGGAGAAAAGTTAGCATCTGTGGAAGTGATGGGCTGGAATAAAGGCCTCGTGAGGAGGCATGGTAATCCAAGTCATGGAATAGGTCTTACACCTGACGAAAAAGAGGTTTGGGTTTGTGATGGTTTTAATATGCGACTGCATGTCTTTCAAGCCTTCCCGCCTTATCAGCAACTCACTACCATAGCCTTAGATGATATGCCTGGTTGGGTCACTTTTAGCATAGATGGTAAATACGCCTATCCATCAAGCGGAGAAGTGATAGACACCAAAACGAGAGAAGTGCTTTACCTTCTAAAAGATGAGCATTACAATACTGTTTCTAGCGAAAAGATGGTTGAGCTTTTCATGAAGAATAGTAAAATAGATAGAGCAGGAGACCAATTTGGAATTGGCAGAGCTCACTAGTCCTTATCAAGAAAACTCATTAAGGCAGCCAAACTTTCTTCTGGCTGCTCTTCCATGGGTACATGTCCAGCACTTGGTAAAATAACTAGTGTGTCGTTTGGTAAATCTTCATGAAACCGAGAAGCCTCGGATACGGGAATTAAATAATCCTTGGCTCCCCAAAGGACCAGAGTAGACTGTTGGATATTTTTCACAAGGTCAATTGGAATGCTATCTATGACCATGGTCATTCTGTCTACCAAGGCTTGTCTATTTCCAGCTCTAAGGGTTAACTCAAAATAACGGTCTAGCAAAGCATCGTTTATCAGAGACTTGTCGGCATATACATTTTCTACGCTAGATTTGACCATAAACCTAGGAGTGATGAAAGTCATCACTTTATTTAAAAGAGGCGTCTGTGCAATCTTAAAGGCTATGGGGACGCTTTTAGACTTCATAGGGTATCCAGCGGCGTCTATAAGTATGAGCTTTTCTACCATTTCTGGATGCTCGGCTGTAAATCCCCATGCAATAAGCCCTCCTAAAGAATTACCTGCCAAATGGCATTTTGTAATGCCTTTGGCATCTAGGAATTTTTTAATGAAACGAACATAATTGGACAAGGAGTAGTCCCGACTTGGTAGAGGTCCTGTTAAACCAAAAGCGGGTAAGTCCATTCTCAGAACTCTTCGCTTTTCTTTTAAGGTTTGAACCCATGGTTCATAGGTATGCAAGCTAGCTCCAGTGCCATGAATTAAAACCAGCGGAATGGAATCAGAACTTGGCCCTTCGTCTCTAAAATGAACATCCATGCCATCTATGCCAATAAACTGAGATGGGGCTGGAGCATATTTAGCCTTTAAGTCTTCTAGAGGGATATCTCTATGACCAAATAACAGACTAATGATGGCTATTAAAACAATCAATGATACGGCTACAACCTTGAGAATTAGTTTCATCTTAGACCAATTTTTCTTTAAAAAAGTCTAGGGTTCTAGTCCATGCCAATGTGGCCGCAGCTTCATCGTACCTTGGCGTGGTATTGTTATGAAAGCCATGATTTACCTCTGGGTAAAAATGAGCTTGATGTTCTACTTTATTTGCTTTCAGAGTTGTTTCGTAGTCTTCCCATCCGGCATTCACTCGCGTATCTAAACCAGCAAATTGAAGGATCAAAGAAGCTTTAATTTGAGCAGTTTCTTCTGCGGAAGGTTGTCCACCATAAAATGGAACAGAGGCTTTTAGTGACGGCACTTTAACGGCCATCATGTTGGCTATCCAGCCTCCAAAACAGAAGCCTACGACGCCTATATTTCCATCACAATATGGATGCTTTTGGAGGTATTGATAAGCTGCTATAAAGTCTTCTAACATTTCAAAACGGTCTCGCTTTCTTTGCATCTCCCTTCCGTCATCATCATTTCCTGGGTAGCCACCTAAGGGAGTTAATGCATCTGGAGCAAGGCTTATAAATCCTTCTAAAGCAGCTCTTCTACCCACATCTTCTATGTATGGATTAAGTCCTCTGTTTTCATGAACCACAATAATTCCAGGTAATTTCTTTTTTGAAGATGAAGGTTTTGAAAGCAGCCCTTTAATGCTTCCACCGCCTTTTGGAGAATCATAGTGGAGGTAATCGGAATCTATTCTCGGGTCATCTGGCTGTACCAAAATGCTGTCGATGTAGTTAGGCATCATAGCACTCATTAACGATCCTATGGTAATGCCTCCAACAGCATACAGACCCAATTTTTCAAAAAATTGGCTTCTGTCTAGCTTATTATGAGCATAGTCGTCATACAAATCAAATACTTCTTGTTTGATATCCTTTTTGTTTAATTTTTCCATGAGTTGATTTGTTTTCATTTACTAAACCTCCTTAAATATACAAAAAGCTTTTTGTCATATTTAATAGCGTTAAGTGCTTAAAGGTTGAACTATGATCTTTTAATAAAGCTTGCTAAAGACCTAACAACTAAAACCCTACCAACTATCCACGGCATGCCCAGTCCCTCCTTTATAGGTCTGTTCAGAAATGCTCGCCAAACTATTTGATATCCATGTTCTGGTGTCTTTTGGGTCTATCACTTCATCAAATTCTAGATAAGCTGCAGCTTTAATCGCTTTGCCTTTTTGATAGGCTGCATTAACGAGTTCATCATTTAGCTTTTGTCTGGTATCGGGGTCTTTTTGAGCTTCTAGTTCTTTTTTGAAACCTAGCTTTACGGCTCCTTCTAGACCCATTCCTCCAAACTCACCAGTTGGCCATGAAATCGTAAAAAAGGATTCATGCATTCCTCCTCCAGCCATGGCCATGGCTCCTAAACCATAAGCCTTGCGTAAAACCACAGTGAACAGAGGCACTTTTAGTTGAGCTGCGGTAATAAACATTCTCGACGAATGACGCACCATGGCTGTTTCTTCACATTTAGGGCCAACCATAAATCCTGGAGCATCACAAAGTGATATAATCGGTATTCCGAAAGCATTGCAAAGCTGCATGAATCTAGCGGCTTTATCGGAAGCATCACTGTCAATGGCTCCGCCTAAATGCCTGGAACTATTGGCCAGTAAACCATAGGGTTTCCCGTCAATTCTGACGAAAGACGTAATCATATTTCTGGCAAAAGCGGCTCTCAATTCTAAGACAGAATCTTTATCAGTTAATGCCTTAATGATTTTCTTGATGTCATAGGCATATCTGCGGTCTTCAGGTATTAAGTCTCTTAAAACTTCTTGAGGTTCGCATTTCCATTTCTCTAGATCGCCTTGGAAATAGCTTAAGTATTTTTTTGCTGCTAAAACGGCCTCTGCCTCATCTTTGACCAAAATGTCGATAACACCATTCTCACTTTGGATTTTTGAAGGGCCAATGTCCTTCGGGTGAAAAACACCTAAGCCGCCACCTTCTATCATGGCAGGGCCTCCCATGCCTAAAGACGTATTTTCTGTGGCAATGATGACGTCTGAGCAGCCAGCCAAAGCGGCATTTCCAGCAAATGAATAACCAGAAACGATGGCTATCCTTGGCTGTTTTCCTGAAAGTCTGGCATAGGAGACAAAGGTAGGTACGTCCAATCCACCTGAGGAAATATTATCAAAGTCTACATCACCAGGACGGCCACCACCACCTTCTAAAAAGAAGATAATAGGCATGCCTCCCTTTTTTGCCATCTGTAATACCCGGTCGGTCTTTTTATGGTTAAAGGCTCCTTGGGTGCCGGCCATCACCGTATAGTCATAGCTTAAGACTAAACATTTGCTTTTGGCCTTGCCAAAATCGACTCCATTTACATTAGCTATTCCTGTGATGAGCCCATCGGCGGGTGTTTCTTTGATAAGGTCTTCCTCAGTCTTTCTTGTTCTTTGAGCAGCTATGATAAGCGAGCCCACTTCTAGAAAGGAATCTTTATCGCATAAGTCGGCAATATTTTCTCTTGCCGTTCTCTGTCCCTTGGCCTTCCTTTTGGTCACGGCTTCTATCCTATTTTCGTCTAGCAGGTAAGCTTTTCGTTTATAGAAGTCTTCGAGCGTTTTTTTTAGTTTCTGTTTGGCCATTGACCTCGGTTTTTTGTTGATCATAAACTACGTGAATATTATTTAGCCTAAGTCTTACTCCATTCTAATGGTATATGGCCATCCGGCAAATTGGACAGCCTTCGTAATAGTAGCATTAGTGAACCTGGGCCAGCATTCAAAAGTCACTTCATTAGTGGTTTTGTTAAAGCGAATCAAACCATATCCGGCACCATTAGATGGGCTATCAGGGTTGGCGTAAGCGTACATCGTTATTTTATTGTCAAAGCCATCCAAAAACCTACCATTCCATGGCAATACGCCATCAGAGTTTTCTCCTGTTTTTTCGTCTTCTGGCCACCACCATCGGCTATAATAATTGTTTACAATGGCCGGAACTACAAACGCCCATGGGCCGTCTTCATACTCGTTAATACCATGTTTAATAACCGTGGCCAAATGCTGGTCTCCTGCTATGTGAACGGCATTGGCTTTTTGTATCGCGGAAAGAGCTTTCTTCCTTCCTTTTTGTGGCCAGCCATTGGAGTCCATATCGGCATGTAGTCTATTTTCTTTTTGACCATGTAAATGTGCTCCGCCGCAAAATCCTGTTTGAGATAAGACCGCTTTCATTTTACTTTCATTGCCTCCCCAGTTATCTAAGAAATCTAATTGTCGCTGGCCCAATAATTCTAAGCCATCCACATCTACCATAGCTGGGTTATAAGTAGGGTCTCTAATATGGTCTGGTCGTGGGCCGATTTGTGGTATTTTGCCCTCTGGGCCTGATTTGAATTTACGATCTTCGATAATGGCAAAATCAACGCCCCCAACCATAAGATTAGTATAATAAACACCAATGCCTTGCTCGATCGGACTGGCATCGTATGGGTCTGGTAAGTGAGCTGTTTGACATCTTTCAACCATTTTGATGTACTCATGGTGATAAAAATAGCCACCATCGCTGCCGGCCGAGGTACTTGCTTTTTTGCCATATTCTCCCCAAAGGTTTCCCTGGCCTATGTCATGGTCATCTGGAATACTGATGCAGGGACGCTCTCTGAAAACTTCTCTGAACTGCATACCAAACTTTAGCCAGGCGGCCGTATGCTCCGAGTGGTCATAAGATTGATCACCCGCAAAAAAGATAAGATCAGGATTTTGATGATTTATATTACGGACATAATTGGCCCTATCTCCTCTGTCCTTATTGCTGTTGCAAGATAAGGCGGCTAAAGTAATTTCGTCCTTCTCGGTTGGGTCGTGTCTAATTAAGCCTTCAAAAAAGGCATCTTCCCCATGCCTTATTCTATAAGAAACGTCATCGCTATGTTCCCAACTTTCTATTCTAAAGAGAGCGGACCAACCTAGATCATTTACTTGTTGCGTTTGGATTTCTCTCCATTCATCATCCAGTTTTAATTCTAGCCTTACCTCACGAGTTTCTTTTGGATAGAGTGGGAATAATTGAGCGGTAAGTTTGACTGTCTTATTGGCGACAGTATACATGCCAAAGGCCACAACATCTTGCCTATCCACTTTTAGATCGATGATGGGGTTTGGCATTCTATTCCACCAATCATTGATAGCTAGAGTATCTATACCAGTGAAGGGAGCTATCAATGGAGGTTCTAGGTTTGCTGTATCTTCTGAATTACTTGTATTGCAATTAAGGGCAAACACTGAAATAAAGAGGATGAAGAGGGTGTTTTTCATTTTGATATGGGTTGAAACCCAAATTATGAAAAAAAAGGAAGCTCTATTCATTTTAGACCAATAACTAAGAAGGAATTTAAGGCAGAATATTCAAACTAATACCTAGAATAGTTCTAAAAAGCATTAAATTCGGCGAGAATTATTAACATTAAAGATTGACTTCATGAACAAACAAATTTTATTAGTTGAGAGGCCCGTAGGTTTGCCTAAAGATTCTGATTGGAAACTAAATGTGGCCGAAATTCCAGAATTAGAAGACGGTGAGGTTTTAGTAGAACAAGATTATATTTCGCTTGATCCTGCCATGCGTGGCTGGACAAAAGACGTAAGATCATATATCCCTCCTGTAGGCTTAGGAGAAGTAATGCGTGCAGGTACTCTAGGGAGAGTAGTAAAAACAAATAATAACCCAAAATTTAAGGTAGGTGATATAGTGACTGGAATGGGTGGGGTACAGCAATATTCTGTTACAAATGGTAAAGGCTATCAAAAAGTGGAGGCTGCACAAAGACCATTAACAGAGTACTTGGGTACACTGGGTATGCCAGGAATGACAGCCTATTTCGGAATCCTTGAAGTGGGTGAGTTGAAAGATGGCGAAGTAGTGGTGGTTTCTGGTGCTGCTGGTGCGGTTGGAAGTGTAGTAGGACAAATAGCCAAAATTAAAGGCTGTACCGTTGTGGGTATAGCTGGCGGCAAGGATAAATGCGATTACGTTGTTAACGAATTGGGTTTTGATGCTTGTATAGATTACAAAAACGAAAACGTACATGCAGGACTTAAGCAGCATTGCCCTAAAGGCATAGATGTGTATTTTGATAACGTCGGCGGAGAAATTTTGGATGCAGCTTTAGGAAGAATAAGAATGCATGCGAGAATTGTCATTTGCGGAGCTATCTCTCAGTATAATAGTGAAACGCCAGTTAAAGGGCCGAGTAATTATCTTTCATTATTGGTGAACAGGGGAACCATGCGTGGTATGGTGGTTTTTGATTATGCTCCTAGATATAATGAGGCTAGAGTTCAAATGGAAAAATGGCTCAATGAGGGTAAAATGAAAAGTAAAGAAGATGTGTATGAGGGCATTGAAAATTTCAATGAAACGCTTCATAGACTTTTCAATGGTCAAAAGAATGGGAAATTAATACTTAAGGTTTCTGAATAAGAAACTTTCAATTCAGTAAAAGGTGGAATCTATTTATGGATTCCACTTTTTTTGTTATCTAGCTGTTCAAATTGAGTATTTTTATTAAATGAAATATACTTTACTTTTTCTTGTCGTATTTAGTTCCTGTACTCAACCTGACACTGGCGAAACGGTGATTACTAAATGGCAGGGAGATAAGAAATCTGCCATTTCCATTACCTATGATGACGGCATAATTAATCAGTTTACTGTGGCTCGTCCCATCATGAATGACTTAGGCTTGCCCGCTACTTTTTATATTATCACCGGAAAAGTGGAAGGTTCTGGCAAAGGAAAATTTATTGGTAGAAATCCTGAACTGATTATTCAGGAAACAGCAAATCAGAAAACGAATGCTACTAATTTCTTTGAAAGAGCCTCTTTAATAGCCTTTACGGGTACAGATGAGGCGGAGGATTATCATTCTAGAGTGGGTTCTAGTTTTGAGTCTGGAAAAGTAACAGAGGCCTATGCCTTAATGGATGAGGCTTACGAAAAACTAAGAAATGGTCTCTTGAAAAATACCAATGAGGTGGTTTTTCATAATAATAACGTGGATAGTACCACTTGGAATCAATATAAACAATATGCTGACGAAGGACACGAAATAGCCAGTCATACGGTAACCCATGCTCGTTTAGCCGTTTTAGACTCGGTAAATCTTACTTACGAACTTGAGCAAAGCAGAGCAGATATAGAAAAACACTTAGGTGTGGATTATACGTTTTCTGCCGAGTGTCCATACGGTACAGAAAATGAACGAGTGATGGAATTTGCAAATCAAGTTTATCCTGCATTGAGGAATAGGATGCCGGAGGCTTATTTAGACGAGCTCAATAGATCTAGCAAACAATACCCTGGAAAGTCTGAAAAGGAGTATGTCCAGTGGCAAAGAGGCCCTCTGTCAAACATAGATGTCGCTGGAATGAAATCTTGGGTAGACACATGTTTGTCTCATGATAATATATGGTTGGTCTTAGTATTTCATGGAGTAGATGGTATTGGCTGGGAGCCTAGAACCGGAGCTGAGTTGAAAGAATATTTTTCTTATATGAAGGAAAAAGAGACAGGACTCTGGGTTGCCACATTTGCCGATGTTACCAAATACATCAGAGAAAGAAAGAGTACAAAAGTAAAGGCGAGTAGGGAAGGAGATAAATTGGTGCTACATATGGATTCTGGCCTAGAAACCTCTGTGTATGATATTCCGCTAACGTTCAAAACGTATTTGCCAAAGGACTGGGAGAAGGTTTCTTTAAATGATGAAAGTGAAGCTTTGCCGACCTTTAAAGACAATAAAGGAACCTATGTTTTATGTGATATATTGCCTTCTACTGGAGAAGCAACCTTGACTCGGAAATAGTTTTTGAGTAAAACGGAATTTGTCTTTTTTTTGAAACGAAGTGGGACAAAAAACAAAAGGCATTCCAATATTTCGGAACGCCTTTTCTAGTATATAAATGCTATTTCTTATTAAGATAATGAGCTCAAAGCAGCCTCATAATTTGGCTCTTGTGCTATTTCAGGAACTAGTTCTGTGTAAGTTACCTTATGATTTTCGTCTAAAACGATAACCGCTCTTCCTGTGAAACTTTTAAGTGGACCATCCACTATCTGAATGCCATAGTCCTTTCCGAAATCACCAGTGGCTAGATCAGATAAAGTCTCTACTTGGTCTGTACCTTCTGCTCCACAAAAACGACCTTGGGCCATTGGTGTGTCTCTAGAGACACATAAAATTTTTGTGTTTTCTAATTTGGCTGCGGCCTGATTAAAATGCTTTACAGATAAAGCACAAATGCCCGTATCGATGCTAGGGAAAATATTCAAAACCACTCTAGAACCTTTGTATTTATCAAGATTAACGAGAGACATATCCTGAGCTATAAGTTCAAAATTCTTGGCTTGATCGCCTATTTTTGGCAGTTCGCCGTTGGTGTTTATTGCGTTTCCGTGAAGTGCTATTTGAGCCATAAATCTTTTTTTGTTTTATTAATTAGGCAACAAAAAGGGCGTAGTCATAAGTTCAAAAATGCCTTAAATAAAAGAACGGTAGTCTTCTTAAATTAGAGGTGATGTCTAAGAACCTCCATTGTGGGTTTTGTTCGAAGACTCTTAGAGCAATCCCTCCGGATACAATAAATGAGTCAATGGACGGCTGTAGGGAATTAAAAAGTCCGAATGGACCGGACATTAAGGCTGGTATCCTTTTCAATCGTATAATTATTTTCCTCATAGAAATTATAAGACACCTCCGCATTCAAGGAGGTAGGTATCCTTCTTAGCATCAACAATTCATAGTCCACAACTAGCTGCCGTGACAGTGTCCATAATGGAAATAGCTTGAAACGCTGATTGATGGCCTACCTCATAAGCCAAAAATAGCTACTCCTGATAAGTCTAATTGACTGTTCAAGTAGCCTGCTGTCTTCAAATATATTTACTTTCTTTCCTTAATATCCCTTTCATCCAAATATTAACTTGTTGTAGAGCCCATTTATCTACTGTAGGCTAATATTATTTGGTTTTTAGTGATATTCTGTGTTTTAATCATTCTCATCATGAGATTGTCAAATATCCCTTCCTTATGAATGGACCGGTTAATTCGATAGCAAAA
>JBNMFK010000014.1:0-22548 GCA_051269965.1 Algoriphagus sp.
TTAAAATAACCTTTCTTTTTCTTTGCCGCTCAAATTTTAAAGGATCAATGGCTGGTTTAAAAGAATAGGCGCGATGTTCAAAATCACAATCCACCTTCAAAGTCATTTCTAGTCGCTTTACAAACCAATCTTTCATTTCAAACGGTCTCTTGTTTCTCCAAAAAAAAAGCCCCCTTACGGAGGCTCACTTTAACAATATTCGGGCATCTATACCTCTATTATATCACAAATTTATCCTGAAAACAAAACATCCCCAATAGCCAAAACCCTCTCAAGTCTCTTTGTCTCAAGTCTTTTTGTCTTTTTTTCCTTTAAAAAAGGAAAACCTCTTCTTCTCACTTTCTTCTTCCCCATAATAAGCCGAACCATAGCCATAGCCATAGCCATATCCATAGCCATAGCCATAGCCATAGCCATAACCGTAACCATAGCCATAAGCCTTAGATACCGTAAAGTCATTAATCGCTATCGCAATATTCCCTACCGAACGATTCTCGTATCTATCGTTAATAAAGGTCAGTAACTGCTTATCCGTAAAACCCTGACGAATCACATAAAAAGTCTGATCCACCTTCTTCATTAACTCAAAGGTATCTGCCACTAATCCTACTGGTGGGGTATCAAAAACAATATAATCGAACTCCTTCTTCAACTCCTCGTGCATAATATCAAACTCATCACTTAACAAAAGCTCACTGGGATTAGGGGGTATTGGTCCCGCTGAAACAACCGATAAATTTGGATATTTAGTCTCTTGAATGGCGTCCTTAGTCATCATTTGCCCAGAAAGGATGGTACTCGCTCCAAAGTCGTTACTAAGGTTAAAGTCATTATAAATCTTAGGTTTCCTTAAATCTAATCCCACTAAAACCACTTTCTTACCGCTCGCCGCTAATATGCTCGCCATATTAATAGAAATAAAAGTCTTCCCTTCACCTCCAATGGAGGAAGTAAAGAGCATGGTTTTAATGTGAGTCTCTTGACTTAAAAAACTAATATTAGAGCGCAAGGCTCGAAAAGACTCCGCTAAACTTGATTTCGGATACTGTGCCACTACCAAGTTGGTATTACGATCACTATGACCTATCATCGCCACAATGGGCATTTGTGTTATAGACTCAACATCTTCCTTGTTACGTATCTTATTATCCAATAAGTCAGTAATAAAAATAATACCGATTGGAATAGCTAAACCCAACATTAAGGCAATTGCAAAAGTACGCTTGCTATTTGGTGATACAGGTGTCCTATTTATCGTTGCAGGATCAATTACTTGTGAGTCAGGTGTGTTACCGGATAAAATTATCGCTGTCTCCGCTTTCTTTTGCATCAAGAATAAAAACAAATTCTCATTAATTTCATACTTGCGACGAATATTAATCAACTCCATCTCCGTTTTAGGAAGCGTGCGTATTTCCGCTTCTAACTGGTTACGTTTAATGATTAATTCCTTAATTTGAAAACTAACCCCTTGGCTTATACCGCTTAAATTTTCGGCTAATGCCTCTCGTGCGGAACGAATGCGATTATCAATCGCCTTAATTCGAGGATTATCGTTAGTTTGACCTATGCGCAATGAACTGCGCTCTGCCTGCAGTTGATTTAAAAGCTCCACTAAAGCCTCTAAACCCGTATTCTCCATACCCATCGCTACCGGTACCACCACACTTTCTACTGCGCTACGGTTAGAAATATAATCCTCTAAGTATTTAAAATATTTCGATTGTGATTTAAAAATGGTAAGCTCCTTCTCTAATCTAAAAATTTCCTCAAATAACTGGGTACCCTTTTGACTCAAATCTATAGCGGCATTCTCTGACTGGAATCGCTCCAAAATTCCTTCCACTTGGTCCAAACTATCTTGTAAGGCTTTTAATTCCTGCTTAATAAAAGCTAAGGCTCCTTCGGTCGTTTTATTTTTAGTCTCTAAATTAAAGGCTTGATATTGATCTATTAATTCATCCACATAAGCTTGCACCTTCTCGGCAACAGCCCCTTGCATGCTTAAATCAATTGCCGCGCTTCCCTTTGAAGTGGGCTGGATTATAACCTTTTCAAAGTAGTTGTCCACAAGACTTTCCTTAGATACTAGTTTGACAGTAATCACCTCACTTACGCCTTCAACTCTGCTACTTTTTTCATCTTTTACTAAACGCACCTTAAAATACGAAGTCTCCCACCATTCACCTTCAGTAACTATCTTCTCTAATTTTTCGTAATTTTTGGAATCTAGTTCCTTGGCTTGTCCATTGTAAGAATGAAGGCTTATCGGCTTTTCCTCTTCAAAAGGGGATTGTACCGAAAATTGTCCTCCCACTAATGCTTTCACCTGCCAATCCCCCAAAGTTTGCACGTGACTAATATCATAGTCGAAGCGCCAACCTGGGTTAGGATAAATTTCTGAACTCTTAATACGCCCTTCTCCAGAATAACTCACCTCAAAGGGAAGTTGTTCTAATGTGCGACGCACCATGGTACGCGAACCTATAACCACTACCTCGTTCTCAAACTCTAGGCGGGGATTAAAAGAACCAACAGACATCATTAAGGACTCCATCCCACCATTCTGTTGGGAGTTCACCATAATAACCGCTTTTACCTCATAGATACGCGTAGCATAACGATTTATCAAAAATGCTAAACTCAAAGCCACGACCATCGAACCAAGGACAATGGGCCAAGCCCCTAAGATTCGTACCAAAAGACGTTTTACATCAATATCTTGGCCCTTCTCTTGTTGCGGTTGCAACATTTGTTGCGGATAGCCTTCCTGTATATTTAGATTATTTTTTTTCATCTTTAGTTCAAGCTATTAATGGCAATTATTAAAGTGATAGTGCTAGCTAGTAGACTAAATAACTGCGAGAAGGTCTGAAAACCAGTGGTACCAATTCCTAAAGACTTCTGCCTTAAAGGCTGTACATTAATTATATCATTCGGTTGTATAAAATAATGCGGATCATTGATTACCCGACTATCGGTTAAATCCAAATAAAAAGTTTCGACTTTCTCGGGCATTTGTCGCACAATCATTACCTCTTTCCGATCGCCAACAATACTGATATCCCCCGCATTGGCAATCGCTTCAAATATATTCACCTGATTTTGGTAAACAACATATTTCCCAGGACGATTTACTTCCCCAACCACCGCGTATCTTATTCCTGCTAATTGCACCGTCACATTTACCGCTTCTTCGGTAAAATAGGGCTTTAAAGCGGTCTCCACCAAGACTTGAATTTCCGCAATAGTTTTTCCTTCGACATCAACTTGACCTAAAATGGGTATATTTATATTCCCCTCTAAATCTACTGAATAACCTTGAAGATAAAATAGAATATCACCAACCTGTAATACCTGATTACTATTGTTGGAAATATTAAAATATTGACTGGTCTCCAAGTCGTAAGAACGGATAGTAATACTGAGAATGTCGTTGGGCTGCAATAAATAGGAAGAGCGTTGCAGTTGATAGTCTGGCTTTTCTTCTCCTTCTTGCAAATAAGTCAAACGTTTTGAGGGCACACAGGATCCAAATAAGATCATCAGTGCAACCAAAGCGATATTTTTTTTCATACTATTTTTAAGAATTTATTTGAAAATGATAAGTTTTATGTTTTTGAAACCTCAGAATAAATTTTCGTATCGATCCCTGCAACTATACTATATACCCAACAATGACAAAGTTTAGTTGCAGGGACGGATATATTCAGAATACAAATACATTAAGTTTTCAACAAAATACCCGATTATGCGGATTAGAACGACACAAAAAAAGGTTTGAGTGAAATTCAACGTTATTAATATTTACTCAATTAAAGATCTCTATATACTATCAAAAGGCAACAATTACTAATAAATAAATTTACCTGTATGCCTTTTTTAAAATATTCAAATACTCATAATTCAGATTACTATTTTCAGATCTAATAATTAAAAAAAGTTTTAAAAATAACCCTAAAATAATTAATCAAAGTTGGAGAATCAATAAATCTTTTATTTAGCTCTAATTTAGTTGGTATTATCTCTTCAATATATTTGCGTTCTGGATCGTTTGACTGAGCGAGTAATTCATTTTCATTTTTAAATACTATTGAGGCTTCATCTGTTATTCCGGGTCTAACGTTTAGTACTTTTAATTGATCTAGGGTATAAAGTTCTACATACTTCTTAACCTCAGGCCTTGGCCCAACTAAACTCATATCACCAATAATTACATTTATTAATTGTGGCAACTCGTCCAACTTATATTTTCGAATGAAAAATCCCGATTTCGTAATCCTTGAATCCCGTTCTCCAACTGTCAAGAGCCCTAATTTATCTGAATCAGGGCTCATTGAGCGAAATTTAAATAATTTAAATTCCTTCCCATTAAGACCTACTCTTTTTTGCCTGTAAAAAATGGCACCTTTTGAATCAATTTTCACCCAAATAGAAATTAAAACAAACAATGGGCTCAAAATAATTAAACCGAAAAATGAAAATGCGAAGTCCAAAAATCTAAGCATTAGATTTTACTTTAAAATAAGAATCAACTATTGATTTTATTACATAATCAACTTGCTCTTCACTTAGTTGTGGATAAATTGGCAAGGAAATTTCTCTTGAATAATTTGAATACGTATTTGGATAGTCCTTGATATCGTAGCCTCTATCCTTGAATACAGTTAACATTGGCATCGGAATAAAATGAACATTGACTGCCACCCCTGTCTCACTGATCGCGTGAATAAGGGCATCACGCGTTTCCTCATTAATTCCTACAATGCGTAATGGAAATAAATGAAAAGATGATTTCCTATCCTCATCATCATATGGCGGCAACTGCGCCCAGCCAAATGCCTCGAATCCTTTATAGTACCTTTCGTATATTTCTTTTCGTCGTGGTAATAATTCAGACATATAGGTCTTTAGCTGAACCAAGCCAATGGCAGCAAGAACATCTGGCATATTCATTTTAAAACCAGGATATATGATATCGTATTTCCATGAACCAATTTGAGTTTTCGTAAAGGCATCCTTGGTTTGTCCGTTTAAGGTCCACAGTCTTAATTGCGCATATATCGCCACATTATCGAATGGCTCTGGCATATTTAAGAGAATAGCCCCACCTTCAGCAGTTGTAACATTTTTCGCAGCGTGAAAAGAGAATACAGCCATATCACTTTGTAATACAGTCGGCTTATTATCAAACTGCGACCCGATTGAATGGGCAGAATCACTGAATAATAAAATTCTTCCCAATTTCTCTTGATTCTCGGATGTTGCGATAAACTTATTCCTTGTGGCTGGTCGATTCAATACTTCCCGAATTGCCGCGTAATTGCAGGGCCAACCGGCAATATCAACTGGTATTACGGCTTTTGTTTTTTCAGTTATTTTCTCTGCAATTCTTTCGGCAGAAATGTTGAAATCATCCTCAATATCAACCATGACTGGAACCGCACCAATGTGCAAAACTGCCAAAGCAGTTGCCGCGTAGGTATAGGCAGGGACAATTACCTCGTCGCCACGTTTTATACCATACCAATGCAAGACGAGCATCAATGCACTGGTTGCTGAATTTACACAAAGGCAATTATCCACACCTGCAAGGCGTGCCGTACTTGCCTCCAATGCCTTAACCTTGGGTCCGGTTGTAATCCAGCCAGAATTCAAGGAATCTGTGACTTCATCTAATATTTCCTGATTAATAAAAGGTGGCGAAAATGCTATTTTCATGAATTTCGTTTAATTAATTTGCTTGTCTTCCATTATGGAAGCGGTTGTTAAAAAGGCGAGTTATTTAATTAATAAAGGTTCAAGTTTAGCCATGAATTCGGCTGCGATGTTCTTTCTGTCAAAAAATTCATCTACAAAACTTTTCCCTTTTGCCCCAAATTCTTCGACATCAGCCGGATTATCCAATGCTGTTTGTATTGCCTTCGTTAATGAAGCTTCATCTTCGGGTTTAAAATACCATCCAGCACCCGCTCTGTCAATAAAAATGTCTCGACACTCTCCGTCTACTCCCAACAATACAGGAATTCCCATAGCCAAAGGGTCAAAAATTTTCGATGGAATTGCACCACGAAATATTTCTAAATCCTTCAAAGGAACGATATACGAATATGCCGAAGCCACCATGCCCAAAACCTCAAATTTTGGTGTATTTGGTAAGAAATGGACACCTGCATTTAACTCTTTATTCAATGCAACTAAGTCAGCTTTGACAGGGCCATCTCCAATAATCAGCATTGCAAAATCAGGCATATGCTTAACCAAGGCAGCGGCTCGAATTAGAGTATCGAGCGATTGTGCATGCCCTATAATACCAGCATAAATGAAAACCTTCTTATTTGCTAATCCGAGTTCTTCTAATTTGGATCCATCCTTCGTAACTGAATCAAAAACAAATCGGTCAATTCCGTTTGGCATCCAATGGCAAATTACCTTTGGAAACCTACTTTCAATATTCTTTACTATTCCTTGAGTCTGACCAGTAACGAGCGTTGCCTTTTTATAACTCCATGCTTCTAGTCTATACGCCAAGTTTAACAGCGTTTTATTCCGCACGATATTGAGTTTCTCCGCTGATTCTGGCCAAAGATCTGACACATTGAATACCACGTTTGCCCTCCACTTTTTGGCAATATGATAAGCGCTCCAGCTTAAAAATAAAGGTGGAGACTCAACCAAAATCAACTCAGTTTTAGGAAGTTTCTTGAAATTTGCAATGGAACTATACACAAACGAAAAATAATTTTGAAGCCTCGGCAACACACCTGGTTTTATCGAAACATAAATACTCGCTCGGTAAACAGGTATTCCATCTATTTTTTCTTCAACATAAGTCTTCCCCACGTAATCTGGGAAAATTTCAGATTTCGGATAATTTGGCATAGCTGTAAGGATCTGAACATAGTGACCTTGACCCACCAAATTGAGTGCTAAGCTATGAAGTCTGTTTTGAGGCGCACCTGTTTCAGGAGGATAATACTGAGTCAGAATTGTTATGTTCATGCCAATTTATTGGAGAGCAATTCAGCTATTCTATCAGCTGCTTTTCCTCCTCCGTAAAGATCAATATGTTTATCAAATTTGCGGTCTATAAATGTATTGGCTTCATGAACTATTTTATCTGCATCAGCACCGACTAACGCATTAAATCCATTCTCCACTAATTCCACCCATTCCGTTTGATCACGCATCGTTACACAAAATTTATTAAAAAAATAGGCTTCTTTTTGCAAACCTCCACTATCGGTGACAACTAAAGAGCAATTCGTTAATAGTTCTATCATATCGAAATAGCCCACAGGGTCTATTATTTCGAATTCCAATTTTAATTGTTGTTTTTCAATACAGGCCTTGGTTCTAGGATGCAAAGGCATGATTACCCGGTTGTTTTGCGCAAGTCTATTTAGAGCAATGATTAAAGCCGCTATACGGATAGGATCATCTGTGTTCTCTGCTCTATGAAGTGTGCCTAAAATAAAGGTTTCATTCGCTAGGTTGTGTTTTTGAATGACTTCCGATTTAAGTGCGGCGGCCTCTGAATAATAAAGTGCGGCATCCTCCATGACATCCCCAACTTGGTGAAATTCATTCGCGAACCCTAAAAATCCCTCCTTTTCCAAATTTTGAATGGCGGTATCTGTTGGACAAAATAAAATGTCACTTATCCGGTCAGTTAATATGCGATTTACTTCTTCTGGCATCTCCATATTAAAGCTACGCAGTCCAGCTTCAATATGGATGACTTTACAATGCAGTTTTTTTGCAGCCAAAGCTCCGGCAAGCGTAGAATTTGTGTCGCCATATACCATCAAGTAATCTGGCTTTTCTTGGAGGAGTATCTCTTCAATTTTCTCCATCATCCTGCCTGTCATTGCTCCATGACTTAGGCTATTGATATTCAAATGGTAGTTTGGATGCGGAATATCCATTTCTTCAAAAAATATGTCGGACATATTCTTATCAAAATGTTGACCTGTATGTACGATAATTTCTTCAATATTATCCTTCTTTTTAAGTGCCCTTGACACTGCTGCGGCTTTGACGAACTGGGGTCTAGCACCAATGATTGTGAGTATCTTCATTAATTCGGTAAAATGCCCCATTTACGCACTTGCAATAAGGTCTTTCTAAACTTAAACTCAATGGAATAGTTATTAGGGTAATCAAGAATACTTTTGATAGGCGCATTCATGATCGCATCGAATTCCTCGCTCGTAATATCGAATTTCTTCAGCAAGTAAATTTTGTCCTTCTCCATCAATTCTGGGTCGGCGACATCCTTTTTAAGGAGTTCGATAGCCTCTTCTCTTGTTGGTGTGCCTGATGAAATTATTTGACAGGTTAAATGAGCCTTTCTTTTGTCAATTTCAAACTTGTTTGGAAGAATGTATGCTTGAAAAAAGCGGGTATAGATTGATTCATAATGCTTACCGCCGTAATTTTTCCAATCCAATTCTTTTTCAATAACCTCAACGGCTTCATCTTTCTTGAAATCGATATAATTAATGAAGGATACGCTTCGAATTTTCTTCACTAGATTCCAATATAAAAACTGGAATATGCTAAAATGAGGAAGAGAACTTATATTCTGTGTTCCAAATTTTCTTTGAATTCCTCTAATGTACTTCCAGTCCAAATAGCCTCTTCCCCAAGTTGGTGGGAGCAGTCCTTCATTTCGGAAGTTCATTCCGCTAATTATGTATTTGACTTTGTATTTCGCCGCCAATTTGTACATCACTGATACAATAGCATGGTCAGTCGGAATCTCTGAGTCGGGTGTAGATGCTTTGAGAAAAGAAAGCTGCAAATCCTTGAACATCTCCCAATCCAGCACTTCGGTATACAGATCAATATCTAATTTGGATAAAATATTCTCAATATTCTTAACCGCCAGTTCCGAATTCCAACCGTTATCTAGATGAACTGCCAAAGGCCTTAGTCCAAGCTCTTTCACTAACCAAGCAGTATAGGTACTGTCTACTCCTCCGCTAACCCCGATGATGCAATCGTAATCCTTTCCTTTACCAGAGGCTTTGATTTTCTTCACCATCACATCCAATTTCCGTTTACCCTCGTCTAATTGCGGAACACGAATTTTAAGTTTTGCCGAATACTCATAGAAATAGTTACATACTCCATTTTCATCGAAAGTAATATCCGGGTCACCGATTGTATCCATGACCGTTTTTGAACAAATTCTATACTCTCTATCTTCCATTTTCACACGATTATATTCCCAATTTCTGATGGGGCTGGGTAGTTAATTAATACTGCCTGCAGAGCTCCTTTATAAATGAAAAAACTCCCTGCCGTTGCAGCCGAAACTTGGGTGCTTTCTATTAAGCTTTTCATATCCTCAAAACTAGAACATCCCCCACACCATGCAACCGGCATTGAAAACTGCTCCGAAATTTTGGCTGCTAGTTTGGTATCATAACCTAAACGAGTGCCATCGAGATCAACACAATTAATCATTAATTCACCCGTATTTTCAGCTTGAATTAAATCAAGGTAAGCATACAAATCATTAGGTGTCTTTTTGCCAGAATGACTGTATACCCCATATTTTCCAAAAAGATTCTTCTTTACATCTACTGAAGCAACAATTGTTGATCCACCAAACTCAGTAACAGCTTCTCTTAAGAATGAAAAATTTTCTAAGAGAACACTGTTTAATATGACCTTTTCAACTCCAAGTTTTAAAACCACTTCAATGTCGCGCAAGGTTTTTATACCACCTCCATAGGCAAGCGGCATAAAACACTCTAGCGCAATTTCTTCTATTTTCTTTAAGTTAATTCCGCTGTCTTCCCTGCTTGCCAAAATATCAAGCAAAACTAATTCATCGCATTGTTTGGCGTTGAAAATTTTAACGGCATTAAGTGGGTCTCCTATATACCTGTCTTTGCCAAACTTTATCGTTTTGCAAAGACCCTGATTCTTGAGTAGTAAAACTGGTATTATTCTAGCTCTTTTCATTTAAGCTTATAAAAATTGCGCAATAACTGAATTCCGAATTGGTGACTTTTTTCTGGATGAAACTGCATACCCACAATATTTCCCTTTCTAAATCCGGTTACGAACTCCCCACCATACATTGTTGTGCAAGCTATATTCTCCTTTGGAATATTTGCAAAATGGTAGGAGTGCACAAAATAAAACCGAGGTGCATCTGGCATCTCCTCAAATAAGCTTTCTCCTTCCACCTGACGCGTCATATTCCATCCCATATGAGGGATTTTAAGCGGCTTAGGCAGCTGAAATCTCACAACTTCACCAGGAACCCAAGCAAAACCTTCCAACTGACCTTCTTCACTTTTGGACAGCATTATCTGAGCCCCTAAACAAAGCCCTAGAATGGGTTTATTTCCTTGAACTACCGCATCATTGACTAATTCAAATAAGCCCTGTGACTTCAGGTTCGTTATTGCTTTGTCGAAGGTGCCAACTCCAGGAAGAATGAAGTGAGTTGCCTTTTTTATTGATGCCTCATCATTTCCCACGATGGTCTCAACACCAATATATCTGCACATATTTACTAAGGAGCCAATATTTCCAAGACCATAATCAATAACGCATATCATAATTCGTTCTTTTAAATTCTATCTCACTTTCACGCAACCACTCGCTTAACATGCGATACAACAGATTTAAATTTACCATTCGCATTTCTCGGAATACTATCTACTATGGTAAAATCAACCTGAACTGTTCCTAATTGGGATGACATCCTTTTCAGCAGCAAATCCTTCGCTTCATGCGATAATAAGCCTTTTAGAGCAATTAACAATTCAAATCGTGTAAGTTCATGTTGAATTACCTGCGCTTCAATAATACTAGGTATATCTATAAAAATGCCATGAAAACGAACCATTTCTCTTCCATCCAAACCGATGACTACATCCTCTAACCTCCCCACAATTTCATCTACCACTGGCATATTACGACCGCACTTGCAGTTTTGGTTTCTTGATAAACGTATCAAATCTCCCATTCTATATCGAATTAAAGGCTGATCATAATTAAGAAATCCGGTAGACAAAACCTCTCCTGTCTCTCCTAGCTCGCAAGCTTCACCCTTCTCATTTAAGACTTCCACTGTCCCAACGTCTGGTACAATATGTAAGGTTCCAAATTCACACTCGCTAATTAAGTTGCATGCTTCCACGCCATTGTATGAGTCGTAAGTTTCGCATTGGTAAACCCGGCGAAAGGTATCGCGCATTTCTTGCGTTAATTTATCTGCTGAAGTCAATACCGCCCTGAGTTTTGGTGCTTTAATTCCCGCTTCTTCAATGAACCTAGCTAAAAAATAGTTTGCACTTGCATATCCAGTCATATACTCCACTTTGTTCTTAACCATGCCATCTACATAGTCCTGCGCAGTTTCTTTTGAAATATGATAGGCCGAGAAATAAGTCTGTTTTTCGAATACATTGTATCGATAAAATGGACCTTTATTGACTCCTTCTCGAATAATACGTCGTCCTCCAATGACGCCTCGAGGCACCTTATAATCAAGGCCAGCCCAATAATTTATCCTTGATTCAAAAATGGCAAAATAGCGCTGATGCATCTTAAAAGAATACAAGATTTTTGTTGGTGTGCCTGTACTTCCGCTGCTGTATAGAAACTCGCCATTTGGTTCTAGGTTTGTTGACAGCAGGGTGGTAGCCCCAAACTCTTTCAAATCAGTTTTCGCAAGAATAGGCAGTTTATGCAACTCACCAATCGTTAAATTCTTTATCTCGTCTATGCTCAAAGAAGAATTTTCTAATTGATTAATATAATAAGGTACGGTAGTAAAAGAATGAATAAGGATTTTACGAAGTGCTTCATTTTGATACGCATTCCACTCCTTCTCTGAGTAGCGCTCTCTTACTAAACACTCCTTGACTCCTTGATGAAAACTGCCGCCAAAACGGCGCTTGTACCAATAAAAGCCAAAGGTGCTAATTGCCAAATTTTGAAACACGATTGGCAAGCTATAGTAGATTCTTTCGAGTAATTTCTTCATTCTAGCTGCTTTTTGTAATCTCCAACGCTAATTTATCATGCTCTTGAATAACTGAAGATACATCATAATTCTTCTGAATTTTCAAATAACTTTCTTTTCCAAATGATGCCAATTCCCCACTAGAAAGTCCACACATTTCGATTAATCTAGTAGTTGCCTCCTTCGTTTGAGTTGGTTGAACTAAATATCCATTGACTCCTTCATCCACCAAATCTGGAATACCTCCTACATTTGTAGAAATAACAGGCAATGAAGCTGACATCGCTTCTAAGATAGAAATAGGAATAATCTCAAAATAGGAGAGCATAACAAAAAGATCCGCTTTTAACAGACAGTCTCTTTTAACTTCATCGCTAACAAACCCAAAAATTTTGACTCTTCCATCTGCAATTTCTGTAGCCAATTCTGATTCAAGCCATGGTCTTAACTCTCCATCCCCAAGCACATCAAAATCGACAATATCTACTACCTTGACAAGCTCTCTAATTACGAGACATAATTCACGAATTCCTTTTGTTTCAATAATATTAGAAACTGAAATTACCTTCACGCGGTTCTCCTCTTTGTATGCCTGATTCTTTCTGAGATAAACAGCAGAGTTTACAGGGTTTGGTATATTTTGAACCCTGATATCCTTGAACTTCTCTTTAAAATAGGACTCCCAATAGCTTGAACCAACGACGATTGTATTCGGAAACTTTATAGTAATATCCACGCATCTTTTATGAAATGAACTTCCCTCGTAAAAATCAGAAAATCCACCGCCAACTGGATTGAGTATTGATTTAATACCACATACTCTTGCTATAAGGCAATAAGAACTTTTATCATAAAATCCCCAGTAAGAGGATGTCATAACATGCACAACATGAGGTCTAAAATGAAATAGTACCCATAGGTAGTTCAATTTCATAAGCAGGCCTTCAGCGGTACGAGCTAATTTACTTGATGACTTGAAAGATGTATTAAAATGACGCGAATTTGATTTTTCAAATAAGCCGGTTTCATAGTACATCTTGGTTATTGCCGTCATGCCACCTTGCGTGCCTGCTTCTGGCAGCATGTAAAGGGTACGTATTTGACTCTTATCCTCCATTATTTGGGTGAGGTGATGACTTTTTTAATGAATCAATACATGCCGCAAGCCCTTCCTTTAAGCTATGTTTGGGCGTCCAATTGCGTTCCTGCTTTAGGCACGAGATGTCTGCAACTACATCCATCACTTCATTTTCCCTTCTTTCGCCGGTTTGACTTATTGGGAAGTTCGTTCCTAAAATTTGTTGTGCTTCGTCAATTATCTCTTGCACGCTATATGAAACTCCTGAGCCAATATTAAATGTTCCGGTTTTAACCTTTTCATCTGATACACTGAGAATAGAATCTATAAAGTCGCGAATAAAAAGATAATCTCTTTTAGGCTCAAGATCTTTAACCTTAACTTCAGATCCGTTTATAAGCTGGTCTAAAATAAAAGGAATGATAAAGTTTAAATTTTGTCCAAGTCCGTAAATATTAAATGGCCTCATAATCACTACGTTCATGCCAAAATTATTCCGATAGAATTCGCATACTTCTTCAGCTATGCGTTTGGATAAACCATAAGGGTTAAAAACCTTTATTGGATGTTTTTCATCTATTGGCAGATAGTCTGGACTCCCATACATATAGGAGCTTATATAGATTAATTTAGACTTTGTGTTGCGGCAGAATTCTAAGGAATTAATCGTGCCATTCACATTATGATTCAAGTAATCGGCTGGCTTCTCCCAGCTTTCTGGAACAAATGTTTTGCCAGCTAGATGCACGACAACATCAATTTCTTTCTCCAGAAATTGCTCGTAATTCTTATCGTCTAATACACCACCATTTTCCGATGTAATTTTGAAGATTCCATGTCCCTGGTCTTGCAAGCTGTCCACAAGGTGCGAACCAATAAAACCGTTGGCGCCTGTGACTAAAAATTTCATTTAATAAAGAATTCCTTGTCCTCATCAAACTTCTCTATCGCTAGATGATAATCATCGGGCCTTCCTATATCCAGCCAATATCCTTGATGTTCTTTAACCGTAGCTGGTTTCTCTGCTTTCATCAAATCAAGCATGAGCATATCAAAACCGTAGGGTACTCCCTCAGGAATAAATGGGAGAATTCTATCACTCGCCATATAAATCCCCATACTCACCTCAAATCTTGTTCGTGGCTTTTCGCGGAAACCATTCAATTTCTCTTGGCTATCTTTTTCCAAAACGCCGTAATCATTGATATGCTCTCTCACATAAGAGGAAATTGTGAAAATATTTTCGTTTGATGCGTGACCCTCATAAAACTTACTGAAATCTAGATCAGTTAAAATATCCCCATTCATAACCAAAAAATTCTTTGGCAAAGCATGAATAAGTTTTAATGGGCCCATTGTGCTAAGTGGCTTGTCTTCCAGTGAATAATCAATGGTAATATTCCACTTTTCTCCATTTCCAAAAAACGCCTTAATTAATTCTGCTTGATGGTTCACAGCTAAGGTTATATGATCGAAGCCATGTGACACCAATTGTTTGATGATAATTTCAAGAATTGGTTGTTCTCCAATCGGCATCAAAGGTTTGGGTAATACCCAAGTGTAGGGTCTTAACCTGGTTCCTTTTCCACCTGCTAGAATGATTGCTCTTTTAGACATTATAGATATTTGCTTTATACTTACTCAGATTCTCTTTATTTAAAAACCATTCGGTGGTTTCTTCCAGACCTTTATCCAATGAATATTGAGGTTCGAAGCCTGTTAGGTTTTTTATTTTTGTATTGTCGCACCAAAGGCGGGTAACTTCAGATTTCGTAGGGCGAATTCGCATCTTATCTTCTACAGGAATTGCTTTCGAATTCATAATACCAGCAATTTTATTGAATAAATCGCCCATTGTAATTTCGAAATTTGAACCGATGTTAACGGTTTGTCCAATTGCTTCATCCGCATTAGCAAGCGCCAAAAAGCCATTGCACGTGTCTTTGACAAAATTCAAGTCACGGGTTGGGGTTAAATCACCAATCTTTACTTCCTCCATACCTGATGCAATCTGACTAATAATTGTTGGAATAATTGCCCTTGCTGATTGGCGTGGTCCGTAGGTATTAAAAGGTCGCGCAATGACCAAAGGCAAGTCGAATGCATTAAAATAACTCATCGCCATAGCATCCGCTGCAATTTTTGAAGCGCTGTACGGTGATTGTGGCTGAGTAGGGTGCTTCTCATCAATAGGAACATAGAGAGCAGACCCATACACTTCGCTAGTTGAGGTATGAATAATCTTCTTTACCCCATTATTCATGGCCGCTAAGCACATATTTGATGTTCCTTTGACATTTGTATCGATATAACTATCGGGAGCCACATAAGAATAGGGGATTGCGATAAGTGCTGCCAGATGAAAGACGACATCCATATCTTTTGCTATTTTAGAGCAAAAATGAAAATCTCTTACATCACCACTCACCACTTCTAGATTAGGATGATTAATTCCTTCTAGCCAACCCCAGTTATTAAACGAATTATAATAACTCAATGCTCTTACTTGATATCCTTTGGCTAATAATGTTTCAACAAGGTGTGAACCTATAAAACCATCTGCACCTGTAACTAATGCTTTGTTCATTCCGCGTTTGTTTAATCTTTTTTACCTTGACTCGTTTGCTCCGTCGACTATCTGCAAGATATAGTCTTCCGTTCTCTTTGCCATTAATGTCGAGCTGAAATATTTCTTGACTCTCTCCTTAGATGCGATTCCTGTTTCCTTATATGCACCTTGACCAATCCAAGTGTCCAAACTCTTAAATAATGCTTCATCATCTCCTGGTTCCAGAATCAAACCGACTCCTTCAACCTGATGTGGCGCGTCTCCTACATCCGTTGCTATGACTGGAAGTGAGCATGCCATTGCTTCAATAATCGCATTCGAAAATCCTTCGCCATATAGGGAGCTTGAACAATAAATATCCCATCCACTCATTATAGCCTCTGGTTTTGATTGTTTACCGAACCAAATAAATCGGCTACTGTAATCACCAAAATACTCCTTCGCATCATCCATGATTGAATCTTGACCATAGCCAATTGAATAGAATGACACATTTGGATATTTCTCTAAGATACGTTTTGCTGCTTTAGCCAGCACATGATATCCCTTCATTGGGTCTAATCTGCTGCAAATTCCAATAGCAATATCTGTATCTGACAAATTATACTTCGCTCTGAATTCACTCCTGAACCCACTATCTCTGTCAAATCGCCGAATATCAGTGCCACTTACAATCACTGTTGAAGGTTCAAGTTTATGATGAAACTTTTTCAAAAACTCAATTCCACGTGAGCCATCTGAAATAAGAGCGTCCGACATAAACTCTAATTTTTGCTGAACCATATATACCCTTTTTCTAATTTTTCCATAGGCCGCAAAATCAGGTTCAGAGCCAAATTGTCCCCAAATCAGCTTAAATTTCCCTAAACCCGTGAACTTCATCAAGGCCAAAGTTATATTCATATCAGGCATGAAGGTATAGATCACTCGAGGTTCAAACTCAAGTATTTTTTTTCGCAATCTCAAGAGGGCACCAAAATCCCACCGTCCTGTTTTATTGGCATTAAAATAGGGATAACCTTCAATCTCTTGATCGAGTGCACCTTTGTGTGTTGTAATAACTAGAACTTCGAATTTAGTGTGGTCTATTTTTTTTACCAACTCCAAAAACTGACGTTCTGCCCCTCCAATATCAAGGGCTCTTATTGCCAAGATAAGTCTTACTTTATTCTTCATTATTTAGATTAACTATCTGCGTTTTATAGCTCTCGCGGTATTTATCATCAAAAAAGTACAAGTAAATTGTACCCTCCTCATTAAATTGTTCAAAACTATTTCTCTCGTAAAAGCTTCTGGCCGAAGTATTCTCCCCCAATACACCAAGCCTACAGGCACTTACACCAAATTCTTTCAATTGTTCAAGAAATGCTTGGATCAATTCATCGGCAATTCCTTGTCCTCGAAACTCCTTTAGTATTGCAACACTATCTAAGGTAGCCGTATCATTGGCATAGAAGGTATCTCCTCCCGGCATAATATAATGAACTAAATAACTCCAGAATCGCTTGATAGAATTTAACGGATCGCGCAAAACGTTTGTAATAACGGCCTTAGCCAGTTTGGTTTTTGAACTCATCATAATCTGACGAGAAAGTTCTTGCTTATTGGTTCCGCCAAAAATAAACCCAGCAACCTTGCCATCCACGTTCCAAACAAAGGAAGTGGTATGGGGTGAACTTGCAGCACCACCGTAGTAGCTTTTCAAAAAATCCTTTCCGAATTTAGTGGACTGACTCTCGGGAAAGGCTTGTATATGAACCTCAACGACCTGATCTATGTGTTCTTTTTTTAGTGCTTCTATCATTGTCGTAATTATTCAGGTCTAACTCCAGCCATTGAGGTATTCTCTGTTAGACGATAGACCGGTGGCTTATGTTTAAACTTATTGAGGTAGGCTGAATAATAAGGGGTAATCAGCACATACGAAAAAGCAATTCCCCACCAGCCCAACTTTGAATTATATAAACTGTAAGTAATGTTTATCAACATGAAAGTTGTGGTAAAGGTATACACCAAAAATTTTCTCCACTGCAACTCTATATTGGCTTCGAAAAATCGGGACTTTCTAAAAAGAAAAATTGCCGGAAAGGTAATGAGGGTCAAAAAAGCCCCAAACATAAAAGCCCCTCCGATTAAAAACACATCGAGGAAACCGTTATGCGTCGAAGTAGCGACTTGGCTTACACCACCTTGATTATCAAATTTTGTGCGAGAAAATCCATTTGCCACGCGCCAATTAGGATCCTGAAATTTGGCTACACCGACACCTGTAAAAAAGTTATCTGCAATGATTTCTAAGCCCGACTCATTAAAATTTGAACGCGTCTCATTCTTTTCTGAAAACCGATCTGCAAACCCCTCAACAATCCTATTTTGACTCGAAAGTAGCACAATCACACCTACTAGCAAGGCAAAGAAGCCTATTACAATATTTCCTGCGCGACGATTGCCTGCTAAAACTATAAAATAGAAAACAAGCACAACAATAAATGCGAGCAAAGATGTTCTAGAGAAGGTAAATGCCAATGGTATGAAACAAATTGCTACTACAGGCCAAACCCAAACTTTCTTAATTTTTTGCGACACTTGAATTACAGCCAATAAAGCGATAAACGCATAAATAATTAAATGCCCAAGATGGTTGGGGTCATGTTTCAAAAACGTCATTCGCACCAGCCCCTCTGCTTGTTCCCAAAATCCCAAATAGAAAGCTATAATTGGGATGGACCCAGCCAGAGCAAGCCATTTAATTTGATTTCGATTATTCTCATTCCTTGAGCAAAGTGTAACCACCATAAATGCCAAAATGAGACCTCCAATAGTTCGGTACCATTCTACAAGGCCAGAAAACATAGAAACACCGAGGTGAATGGTCAGTACAAACGCGAAAATAAATCCCGTATTTCTAAGTATTTTATTTGCTGGTAAATATTTTCCGCTGACCAGATAAACAAATAATAAGGGTGCCAGAAATAAACTTTGTGTTAAGCCTAAGTCCCCATAAAAAGTATCCCCCGGAACCAGGCTAAAAATAAATAGTAAAAGTGCTGTATTCTTTAAATTCAAAACTTGCTTGGCCACTTATGTTTTAAATTTTATTCCTTAATTTCCTAAGAATTAAAAGCGCAGGATAAGAAATCGGGTAGAGCAATATTAGAAACCAATTTACATAATATTTTCCTGTGATCAAAGCCTCTTTCGGGTAACAAGCAAATCCAAAGTTTAATTTCCGCGCTGCCTGAATCACATTCCCAGTCGACATGGATATAAGGCTTTCATTAGCGCAGTATTGTTTTAAAAATGTTTTAATTCCATCTTCCTTTTTCATCCCGGCTTTGGCAAACCAAGAATCGGAATAGCGGATTAGAAATAAATAACCGTCTAATTGAGTCTTAAGCGGGCCATACCCTTTTACCGATGCCAATTGATTGTTAGAGTGAATTCGGTAATCGAATAGTTTTTCATGCACATATACCATCTTGCTATCCTGATTGAGCAATCTATAAAGGAAAATGGTGTCGGGAATTATTTGAAATGAAACATCATATCCACCCACTTCTTCCCATAAGGTTCGACTAAAAAACGTGGCACAAAAAGTAGCAGCACTTTTGCCGGAGCTTACGGCCGCTTTTAGAACTACTTGCCCTTTTTCAACAAAATGTTCCCCTGTATAACCGTTATAATTAGAAGAAACATGGGAGAAAAATCCATTTGGGTTATCATTCCCTTTTGAATAGTCACGGTATACGGAATAATCTTCCTTACCATTTTCATCAATAATGCTAGAGCCAGTGTGAATTACTGATCGATTCGCCACATCTCCTAAATCTGTAATCACTTGGTTCATTTTTGATAGCGCACCTGGACGCATTAAATCATCAGAAGAAAGAAGTAGGATGAATTCACCTGTTGCTTTAGTGGTTACCTCCTGAAGATTTGGCGCAAACCCGATATTCACACCATTTTTAAACGTCTTAATTCTTTGGTCTATGGCAACATAGTCCTCAATCAACTTCCAAGATCCATCAGTCGAAGCATTATCAACAATAATTATCTCAAAGTCTGTAAAGTCCTGGTTTAAAACACTATCTATCGTAATTTCTATATAGTTTTCATAATTAAAATTCGGAATACAGATTGAAAATCTTGGATTAGTCATTGAACGAATTTTTGTTTGCTACAAATTGGGCCAGTGTTTCTGGGGTACCCATGTCCCTCATACTTTTGGCCTTAGCTATCCGAATATTCAAGCCTGAATCAATTAGCTTTTGATACAGCGGCATAATGTAAAATTCACCACGTGTGCGTTCGTTATTATTAATTAAACGCTCCGCCTCCTCAACAAGCTTTGCACCACTTTTAAAATAATACATCCCAGTGCTTGCCCAATCTGAAATTCTCGTTTTTTCTGCTACTTCGATTACCTTACCATCACTGTCAAATTTCGCAAAGGACCACTGTTCTCCAGGTAAATTAAAGACTGAAATAATCCCATCTACATCCTCTAGAGCAGTGGTTAAATCCGACATTAAATTCCCTTCAATAAGCGTGTCTGATGCAATCACGAGTAGGGATTCATCTGTACTAATTATTGACTTGGCTGCCAAAACGGTGCAGAGTTGTCCTTCAGTTACTTCATCAATCAGAACCAATTGAAAGGGAACCTTCACGTATTTCTTCATTAATTCACGAAGGCCAAACTGGCTTTCATGTTCCTTTAGCGCTATAAAAATGATTTCAGAATATTCCATACCATTCAGGCTTTTAATCGCCCAAGTGAACATGGGCTTACCCAGAACATCAATCAATGGTTTGGGCCTACTGAATAATGAATTCGCAAACCGACTACCCCGACCAGCCATTGGAACGACTACCTTCATTTTTCTTTGGCGATTAGTTTCAAACTCTCTGAATCAAGTTTATCCCATCCTTCGAATCTCCAAGCACGATCATCTAAATAAATCTGACCATTTGGCTTCCCAAAATAAATTTCTTCGTAAGGAACTTCGAATTCAGCCAGCCAATCCAGGGTAATCTTCCCGATATTTTTAATCACCTTACCAAGATTACTCTCTTGGGTTGCCATATTTCTTGCTGTCTGAATAACAATATACCATCCGTCATTCTTTAAAGCATTTAATTTTTCGATAGCTCCTGGCAATGGCTTCAAGTCCGCATAGCTTTGTCCTGCGGCCTTAATAGGACATATGGTGCCGTCTAAATCAACAATAATTCTCATAATAGTTCATTAAATATTTGTACACTGATTAAATACATGGCCAGCTGTCTCTGTGGCCTATCTGCATGCAATGGAAGCATGGAAAGAAAAAGTAATCCTTCGATAAACCTAATTTCTTCTATATTATACCCACTTAAACTAACCTGACTATCAAAGTCTTTTTGGATTTCCTGATGAATTGGGTTGGCGAATATCTGCATTTCATAGCTGCCTTCTGATTGATTCACTTCAAATAAGTCGGAGACTATATAATCGTAAAGTCCAGCGATACTATGCCGCAATTTGGCTATATCGTAGCGTGAATCTCCATAAATTCCTTTGCTGCCAAATGACCCTCTTGGGTCAATGAGTCGGACGATTTGATTACTTAAATCAAATAATATATTAGAAAAACAATAATCCCCGTGAATAATGGCCCCTCGAGAGGTGGCGCAAATAGACCTCCCTTTTTTCTCTATAGCTGGAAATAGAGTAGCAATATTTTGATACCTCTTTCCATTAATTTGCACACTTTCCTCGCTCCATCTCGCTGCCCATAGATCATCTTGAACAAGCGTATCAATTCGTTTTTTAGTCTTTTCTAAATAGATAAACTCCAAATCCCTAGGATTAATTTCATGCGGGAAACTTTGAAATGTTTCGTGGATGGCAAGCAACTTCTTAAAAATGGAATGCCAGCTTTCAGCGGTCAGATCGGAAAAAAGAAATAACTCCGCTAAAGTGGGGTATCCATAATATTCTTGAACCAAATTCAATTGGCCGTCGATTTCTTTTTCGCTAATGATTCGAGGTGATAAAACCTTGAGGCGTTCAGGCAGGTCCTTGTACCAATTAAGTTCATCCCTTAATTTCTCGTCGTACTCAGACACTTTCGTGATGGTATTTAGTACAGGATCGATGGTTAATGTATTAAAAAATCTAGATTGTAAGAGGCGTTGTTTTGCGGCCAATAAATTATCAATATTCCCGAAGTCATACCAGTTTTCTGCATCTTTTGCAATGAATGGCTCACGCACGCCTTCTTCAATAAGCAAATCACTCATTTGCGTTCTATCCTTTTCAATCAGTTTATGAAGAGATTGTACCAATGACCCCGTATTGCTAAAGCCATAATAGCCGCATAAGGCTAGCTTCTTTCCAATTATATTGTCCACCTTATCTAGGTATCTTTTTACGACATTACCCTCACCTAACTCTGCAATGCACCAGCGGCTAGAATCTTCTACCTCATTTACATAAACAGTATTCGATTCAAAACTTGGGCTATCCTTAAGCAGCGTGTCTCCTAAAATTACTTGAGTAGGAAACATTTGGTTAGCTATTGAAAGACCGGTACTTAATGAATGTAAAATTGAAGGAGATTTCGCCATTTCCACAATTTGTATAGAAAGCTTATTTGAATATCCGCGTGTAATAAACTCTTTCAAATGAACATTTTCTGAACGAAGAACGATGGTACATGTGCTAATTCCTTTTTCTATCAAATCTTCTAGCAACCACCCTATAACCGGCTTCCCATTGATCGGTATCATCGAATTACTTGTGTTCGTATGAATAGGTAGATTCGAATAATTTATCTTTCCTCCGCAGAGTAATATGGTGTTTACATTAAGCATTCGCACTTTTTTGCTTGAGTTGAGAATATACGTTTTGTATTCGTTCATAGT
>JBNMFK010000015.1:0-22433 GCA_051269965.1 Algoriphagus sp.
CTCTTTGTGCAATATGGTTCGTACCAGAAGTTACTTGGCCCTGTAATTTTGTGATTCCTTTTACTATCCATTCTGCAGCTCCTATATATCCAATTCTCCAGCCGGTCATTGCAAAACCTTTTGCCATGCCATTCACAGTGATTACTCGGTCTTTTATAGCAGGAATGGAGCCAATACTGAAGTGTCCCTCCTCCAAGAAATTAATGTATTCGTAAATCTCATCAGCCAAGACGAAAATGTTTTCGTGTCTGGCCACTACTTCAGCAATCGCAGTTAATTCAGCTTTACTAAACACCGCACCTGTAGGGTTTGATGGTGAAGAAAACATAATCACCTTAGTTTTGTCTGTAATGGCGGCTTCTAGCTGCTCTGGAGTGACCTTAAAGCCACTTTCGAAAGAACCCTCCACCACGACTGCGGTGCCTTCCGCTAGTTTTACCATTTCAGAGTAACTCACCCAATAAGGAGCAAAAATGATAACTTCGTCACCTGGGTTTACCATAACTTGAAGTGCGTTTGCCAAAGAATGTTTCGCACCAGTAGAAACTACCACATTGGCAGGCCCCCAATCGATATTATTCTCGCGTTTAAACTTATTAGCTATTGTTTTTCTAAGTTCTGGGATGCCAGGAACTGGCGTGTAGTAATGAAAACCAGCATCAATTGCTTTTTTAGCAGCTTCGCAAATGTGATCAGGCGTTTTAAAATCAGGTTCACCGATTGATAAATTTATAACATCATACCCCTCATCTCTTAATTCACGAGATTTTTGAGACATGACAAGCGTAGCTGAGGCTTCCAGAGCTTGGATTCTTTCAGATACTTGATGTGCTGCAGACATTGTTTTGGATATTTTTGGTTAATATGTCTGTAAAATATTGGTAAATTAGACATCAATAAATTAGAATCCTACGCTAAATAGGCAGCTCTTTATTTTTGTATATTTAATCAAAACCTTACATTTTTTGATAAAAATCGGGTCAAAAGTAGGGTCTTATAGAACGGAATGAAACGTATTATTGAAGTATTTTATTAAATGTAAATTATTCGGGAGAAAGGGTTGTCATCAGTTGTTTTATAGATGTTAAAAAGAAAACAGATAAAGCCCTAAAATAATAACTATGAAATAAGGGACTATGGCAGACGCTCCTCCATAATCTTTAGAAATTCTTTGTCCCGCAAAAAGGCTCAATAGACTTGCTGAAGAAAGTAAAAGTGCTATTAACGCGAGCTCTTCTTTTTGGTTAAAACACATCTGTATACTCCCCGTTAAGGCCACAATACCTGTGACAACTTCTAAAATAGTGATGCTCACAAAGAGCAATCCATCAATACTGCTCAGAAAAGTTTTTTCAAAAACTGATTTTATATAGGACTTATTGCCACTAAAGTTGAACACTTTATCTAAACCTGATTGCAAGAAAAGGATAGTTATAAAAATTAAAATACTTAGCCGGGCATAAAATAGGGTTTCAAAGCTTTCCATGAGAGATATTTTGTGTGTAAAATTCCAATTTAAAAGTAATCAGATAAGAGCTTTCCCAAACAGTTTCTAACAAGAAAACTTCTACAGAATACCTACAGGGGTTGAGCTAAAAGCTGGGTGAATCAAAATTAATAACTGAATGACAGCTATGGATGACCTCCCTAATATTTTAAAAAGTATCTTAACTTTTTAAAAGCTATCGCGTGGCTGCTTTAGGGAGATAACGAACAATTACATTGCACTAGCTTTGTAAAAAGGCTTTAAAGAAATGGCAACTCCTATAAGCTGATTCCGTCCTTTGAGGTTAAGTTTGTTCATAATATTGGCCCTGTGATTGTTGACGGTAGCTGGGCTAATTAAGAACTGTTGTGCAATTTGCGGAGTCGTATTAGATTCTGATAGTAGCTCCATGATTTGTATTTCTCTTGGCGTAAGAGATTCCAAGACAGTCGTATCGAACTCTGCGGACTCTAATTCTTCCTTTGATAGCGTATTTATTTCTCTTTCTATACTTGACGACATGTATTTCCTTCCACCCGTGACCTCCTGCAACGCAAAGAAAAGCTCACTCATACTGTCATAAGTATGAATGTGCCCATCTACGTCCAAAAAGCGTAAGACTAAATTAGATTCATTCGAATTTTGAGACAAGAAAATGATTTTGGTATTTATGCCAGAATCTTTTAATCTTCTAAGCACCTCCAAACCAGAAATTCCGGGCATTGAATTGCTTACTATAATCAAGTCAAATTTATGAATCCGAACCTTGTTCAGACCTTCTTCTCCGGATGTTGCATATGACTTTACCGAATATCCACGTTGCTCTAAGGATTCACGAAGTATTTCGCAAATCAGGTTGCTACTATGTAAAATAAGGATATTCGAGAGTGGTAATTTTTTCATATATTAAATATGAGGTTGCAACTACCGTGCCAGAATTATCCTGGCCAAGGCATTGTAGTATAAGATTTTGAAGAATCCTTTGAAGACTTAGTCAATTTGACTATTGTTGTTTTTCTAATTAGAAGATCAATTTTTTTCATAATGAAGGTTTATTATATAAATGGTTAATGTTAACTAGTACAAATATGGACGTCTACTACTAGTAATAAAAGAAATTGTGATAAATAGGTTGATTAGCTATATAAAACAACATATAATATGTAGTGTAATCGTATTACAAGAATTTACATAACAGTTAAAACTGATGAATAGAAGAAATTGGAAGTTAAAAAGAACGCATTTCATATTGTGGATAATCTACTATACGGTCGACTTTGGGTTTGTTTTTGGCGTCACTAAGGAGATTCATCGGAATTTATTTTTGACCTATATAAGTACAGCTTTTCTTTATTGTATATGCTTCTATTTGATAGTAGAAGTTTATAAAAGGTATTTACCTAGGAGGAAAATAAATGGACTACTTCTAAGTGTTTCAATTCCTTTTGCAATTGCATATTTAAATTTATTATGGGGTGTTTTTATTCTTAGTAGCCCTATCCCCGTTGAAGGGTATCAGAACCAGCCATATAACATATACGTATATGAAGTGTGGCGTTTTTCCACTGCTTCTTTATATGCTTTTGCCTATTGGATATACTTACAAAGAATAGAAGAACAAAAGCTTAGGGCTGAAACTGAGAAGCTCTTACATACTGCTGAGATTGCTTTTTTAAAGGCCCAAATTAATCCTCACTTTCTGTTTAACACATTAAATTTTGTCTACGGAGATGTTGTGGGAAAAAGCGAGAGCTCTGGTAAGGCAATTCTATCCCTTACGAAACTACTTAGGTATTCTGTAGAGAGTACAAAGAGCGAAAGTACTAGCCTTATTAAGGAGGTGGAGGCCATTTCAGAATACATAATTTTACAGAAATTAAGATTTAGTCAGAGGGTCTATGTTACGTTTGACAAATCTGGTTTCTTACCTATTTTTGCCATTCCTCCACTCATTTTATTAAGCTTAGTAGAGAATGCTTTCAAGTATGGTATCATTGATGATGCAGAAAACCCAATTTCTATAAAACTGATGGTGGATAGGGATAATTTAGCGTTCTCATGTATTAATACTAAACGGTTGGACTTTAAGGATAAAGAAACGACTTCTGTGGGTTTAGCGAACATTATAAGGCGATTAGATTTGGTCTATCAGAATGATTATACACTATTAGTAGATGATACTAAGCATACCTATAAAGTGTCTTTAGACATACATTGGAAGAAAGTATGATTCATAGGAAATTCGGAATTATCTGCTTAGACTTGTAAACCAAGGTTAGAGGAAAATTAAAACGTTAAAGGGAAATGTTATTAAGCATAATTGTTGACGATGAATCCGCAGCCATAAAAATTTTGGAGAATTATATTGGAAGGCTTCCTTACATAGAGAATATAGCCTCTTTTTCAGACTCAGTTAAGGCTCTTACCTTTGCCAACGAAAATAGTATAGATGTGGTTTTCTTAGATATTAATATGCCGCACCTCACTGGTTTTGGTTTCATGGATTTGTTAAAAGTTAGAACCAAAGTGGTGCTCACCACGGCTTATTCAGAGTATGCCTTGGACGGATATAAATATGATGTGGTAGACTATCTAACAAAACCTATTCCTTTTGATGACTTCCTAAAAGCAGTTCAAAAAGTCCAGAATAGATACGCCAGTTCGTCTAAACCAGACTCAGGAGAGCTTATTGATGATTATATTATGGTGAAAACGGAGCATAAAGGGAAGTACGTTAAGATTAAATTTGAGGAAATCATATATATAGAATCACTTAAAAATTATGTAGCGATAAATACGATTAAAAGAGAAAAAATTATCACACTACTTACTATGAAGGAATTAGTAGATAGACTACCCTCAGACTTTTTCATAAGAACCCATAAGTCGTACATCGTTTCTTTAAACCATTTAAAATTTATAGATGGTGGCGAAATTGTTCTTGAATCTGCCGTAGATAAAATCCCTTTAGGAATCACGTATAGAGATAACTTCTTCGAACTTTTAGAGCGTAAAATGGTGCACTAAGCTTTTCTTGAAAGTCTCGATCTATATTGTCTGAATAGAAAATCGTATACAAAGAGTTCATGTAATCTAGCGTTGTTAGTCATTAGTCTATTGATGGCCATGTGGACTACACTTGCTAGGGCTTCTGATTTTTCGTCTACGTTCCATGGCCCTAACAGGTTAAGATTTCCCAAATCTATTTTCTTTTTCTCCAAAACATACTCAGCATTTGACGAATATCCGTTTAAAAAGTTTTCAATATCCGTCCGAGTAGCTCGATATTTTATGTCCATATCTTTCTTTTCGGTCTGCCCTATATTAAACTCTAAAGCAAAAGTGTTTCTCAACTTTTCTGCAAAATCCTTTTTGTCGTTTAAATTAAGGCCAAAGGAATCCAACCACCAGTCTACAGCCCTAAGTGCAAATAACCACCTGAAATTTTCATCGCTATAAAGACTTTTTTGCTTAAGTAGGTCAATGTACGACACACTATCTACTCGAAAAATATGTTCGGCTAGTCCTGTATCCAAAGCTTTGTATCGCTGTGATTCTGGTTGATAGTGACCTACTTCAGTTTTCCAAATCAGTTGTTTACTCTGAAGAATTTTAATTATATCATTTAGCTTGGCCCAAAATCCAATTAGGTGTTGCGTTGTTCCTAAGAGAAAACGTATTCGAATGTGGAAGTCGGGATCTTTGTATCTTATGAAAAACCATTCGTCAATAAGTTCTTGCGAAGTACAGGTTTCAATAAAAGGCTCTAAAAAGTTAAGTAAAATAGTGTCGACAGCCGTATTTCCACAATATAACTTGAGGTATTGCCAATTCTCTTTCAAAGGTACAATCGTATTTTTTCTAGATTTAGTAATCTTCTTTCGTTCTGAAATTGATTTGAAGATAGGGTTTGTCCTTATGAGATTAGCAACTAGCTGATTAGAAAGAACATCGCCTTTGTAATCTCTTATGGGAGCATTTTTTTCAAGGATGAATTCTTTCAAAGTCACTTCTCTTTGTCCTTCAATATGGTCAAGAAATAGTTCTATGAGAAAAGGATTTTCTGTATCAATAAAGAGTTCATTGTCACCCTCTATTAGGTCTACATATCTAGGAAACTTAAGTTCTTTTTTTATTGCAGAAAATGCGGCAAGTGATTTTAATCCTGAAATATGGGCTGCATTAAGTTGCCAGGTGGCCAGGCTAACGATAATTTTTTTATAATAAACCCGGGGTAAAAACGTACAATCTTTTTTTAATGATCCCCAGTCAAATCTTATTTTTTTGGAAACATCCTGGAATTGTAAATCAGATAAAAAAAGGTAGACAGGAAGAGTGGCGATTTTGAAATTATGCGAATTGCTAAGTCTTGGTATCACTATTTTGTTTTTAGAGATGGATTTTAAGATTATCCTATTCTCATAAAGCCTAATAATCAAGTCTTCTAGCGGAATACTAATTTTTTCAAGGGAGTTGCTTAGAATTGGAATTTGATATTTATGTGTGATTTTGCGTCCTAGAATATCTCCCAAATTGGGTTCGGGTAGGTGAATAATTTCGGCAAAAATTACGTCGGGATTGTTTTTTACTTCCTCTCTTAAAGTTTGTTTAATAAGTTTCTCAATGGGTTCAAAGTCTGAGGCCAATCGATTATTTATATTGACCGCACTACTGCTCGTTATGCCCTCCAAGTAGATAGTATCCTTAGTCATCATTCTGAACAGAACGGAGGTAGAAGAACTCAAGTTTAACTTATCAAGGCCTTGGTGAAGCTTTAATTCTTCAAGTTTTATTGGGTTAAAAGTTTTCTTAGCTTCTTTTATCGTGTCTGCTAGTATTTTTTCATTTTCTGTCCACGACTCATCGCGGTTTTCTTCTTTTTGATTAGAAAATGAAATGCCATCAATCAATGGAGAATTGCCAGCATCGAAATCACCTTCATAACCTATTCCAATTTCCGTATCCATTGCCAATAACAATGGAACTTCATCATTCCCGAAGCGTCTTTCAAACTTGGCTTTAAATTTATCTAGCGAATCTTTATTGTTACTTAGCGTCATCTGATTTATAAAAGCTACAGCTTCTAGAATATCTTTTTGAACGTTTTTACTAACCGTGCCTTTATTGTAATTAGAAAACTTATTTACATAAAATGTGATGTTTTCTTCTGATCTCAATTTGACTTCTAAGTCTTCATATGCTTTAATTTTGTTTTGAGCCTGATTGTCTAGAACGTTTAGGGCTTTTTTTGCATTTAAGAGCTTCGGATAATAGTCTGAATGAATCGTTATCTTCTTAATAAGATAATCTAGCGGGTCTGTCCCTGTAATAGGAAGTTTTAGACCACTCACTAATAATTGGGAATCAATAAGGCTTAAAATGAAGGACCTGGCTTCTTCGAGATCAATGTCTTCCTGAGTTAAAAAATCGACCAAGGAATTCAGTAAAATACCTTTTCGAGCTTTAAATAAAGCTTTTAATATGAAATCATTTTTTTCAACTGAGCATATTTGAAAGTTACTTTTCCCCTCCTCTGATCGCTCTTCTACATATCTTATCTCCTCAGGTAATTCATAGATCGTGGCGTTAGGGAAATACTTTACTTTTAACTGATACTCTGAAGCTGAGAATATAATGGTCGCCAGCTCTTGGAGCGAGGCATAGGCTATTCGAGTTTTTCTCGCAGACAATTTGTTCTTTTCTACATCTGTATCTGTACCCCATTTTAAAATACCAGTCTCCGAAAAAAGACCAAACGGCGTGGATCTGGTTCTTCCTCTCAGAATGTATTTGGCAAGGGCAAAAATGACTTTCTTCTGGTGCTTTTCTTTAAGTTTTTCCAGTATGAGAGCTGATTGATAGAGATTTGGGGACGCTAAATAGAGAGCTTCAAGAAAAGCGGGGTCTTCAAGCGTTTTTTCAACAAGTTCCTGGTCTATTTCTGTGCAGAAACTGTTTGCAGGCGTTCTTACTATTATTTCAGATAAAAAAGAATAAGATCCCATTTAAAGGGTATAGGTTTATTTGATTAAAGATAATACTTATATGTATACCTTATATTGATTCGTATTTTCATTGGTTCTCCTCAAATCCTTTATTTTTGTATTTAAATTGTTTAGAAATATGGGAAGAGCATTTGAATTTAGAAAGGCCAGAAAAATGAAGCGTTGGAGCTCGATGGCCAAAACCTTTACTAGAATAGGTAAGGATATTGTAATGTCTGTGAAAGAAGGAGGGCCAGATCCGGCCGCCAATAGCAGATTGCGTGCTATAATTCAGAATGCGAAGGCCGTCAATATGCCTAAAGCCAATGTAGAAAATGCAATTAAAAGGGCCTCTTCAAAAGACCAGGAAGACTATAAAGAGGTGATTCTTGAGGGATATGGTTTGCACGGGATTGCAGTTTTGGTAGAGTGTGCCACAGATAATAATAAACGTACAGTGGCTGATGTAAGGAGTTATTTCTCAAAAACTGGCGGCAACTTGGGAACGAATGGTATGCTAGATTTTATTTTTGAGCATAAGTGTGTCTTTAAAACCGAGAATAAGGAAGGGATAGACTTAGAGGGTTTAGAATTAGAGCTGATAGACTTTAATGTAGATGACGTTTTCTTGGATGACGAAACCGATCAAATAAATATCTACGGCGAGTATACATCTTATGGTGATGTGCAAAAATATTTAGAGGAAAATAAATTTGAGATAGTTCACTCAGGTTTTGAAAGAATACCGACTGACACTAAAACCCTAACAGAGGAAGAAGGTGCAGAGATAGATAAATTACTGGAAAAGCTTGATGAGAATGATGACGTTCAAAATGTTTATCACAATATGGTTTTGGAATAAATATGTGATATTAATATAAAGGAAAAGAGTTTTCATATCTCTAAAAAAGGTATTGATACTTAACACTAATTTTTAAAGCTTTTAAAGCCACTTTGTCTTAATGATATAGGTATTTTTGCAAGATCATCTTCAACAAACAAAATCTTGCGAAAATTACTACCTCTTTTTTTCTTAAGATCTATTGTTACTTTTTCACAAGTACCCGCTCACAATCAAGAAGATTATTTTATAAAAGCCTTCAAAACAGATGAGGTACATGATATAGATGGGTTGGCAAATGAGTCTGTTTGGCAGAGGGCTCCTTCAATCGGCGATTTCTGGGAGAAATTTCCAACATCAGATAAGAAATCTACTACTAAGACTACTGTTAAAACGGCTTATAACGATACATTCGTTTATTTTTTAATAGAGTGTTTCGATAGTACGAACACCTATATCGCCCCATCTCTAAAGCGGGACATTAGCCTGAGAGAGAATGATGGCTTGGTGTTAGTTTTGGATCCTGTAAATAAAAAAACCAACGGATTTGGTTTTGCGTGTACACCAAATAATGTACAGTCTGAATTTCAATTCGGTACCGGTTCAGAGGAAATAAACTTTGCTTGGGATAATAAGTGGTTTTCCGCTGTAAAAAGACTGGATGATAGGTACGTTATGGAAATAGCTATTCCGTTCAAAACGTTGAGATACAATGCTGAGAATACTCAATGGGGTATAAATTTTTTAAGAAGCGACAGAAAGAAGAATGAGTTTAGCTCTTGGACCAATATTCCTGTCCAGTTTAGTGGTGTAGACTTGGGTTATTTAGGACTGCTGCAATTCGAAGAGGACATTGTAAGACAGAAAAATAATATTTCTATCATTCCTTATATTACAGCAAATGCCACAAGTGATCTGGAGAACGGAGACCTTACGACGTATAATGCTAATGCTGGTTTTGATGCAAAGATAGCTGTAACCGCATCCCTTAATCTAGACTTGACTTTCAATCCTGATTTTTCCCAAGTAGAAGTAGATGAGCAGGTGACTAACCTTACTAGATTCTCAATATTTTTTCCAGAAAGGAGGACGTTTTTCCTCGAAAATAGTGATATTTTTTCTGAATTTGCAGCACCTCCTTTTAGGCCATTTTTCTCAAGGTCACTTGGTTTAGATAGAGATGCCAACCCCATCCCTATTCTTTATGGTGCACGCTTAAGTGGGAATATTGGTGAGAAAACGCGGGTCGGTCTTATGAATATGCAAACACTTCGGAAAGGCGATTTTTCTGGCCAAAACTATACGGCCGCTTCTGTTCATCAGCGTTTTGGAGCTCGTTCGGTGATCAAAGGTTATTTTTTAAATAGGGAGGCTACGGATCTAGAAGACGAAGAAAGCGTTAATCCTTTAGATAAATTTGGAAGAAATGCGGGCCTTGAGCTTAGGCTTATAGATAAGTCTGGCAGTAATGAGGCTTGGTTGGGTTATCATAATTCAATGAAAGAAGGCGTGCGGACTGATAATGATTTTTATGAGATCGGGGCAGGACATTTTGGGCAGCTTTATGAAGGATTTGTTGATTTTAGTAATTTTGGAGCTAATTATTATGCAGACATGGGCTTTGTAAATCGGTTAGAGACTTTTGCCCAGATTGGTGATAGCTATGATGATGCCGATACCACTATTCGTGCAGGTTTCAAACAAATGTATAACGAAAATGTAATAACATTCAGGCCAAAAGATAAGAAGGTTATTCAGTGGGCCATTGGTTTTAGTAATTACATGGTCTGGTTTCAAAACGGAGGATTAAGTGACAGATCACACAAGCTTTCTAGTGAGCTCAGGTTTAGAAACGCTTCAAGTATTGAGGTTAAATATAATATCCAAGAAGATAATCTTAAATACTATTTTCCATTACCAGAGAATAAGCCTTTGGCTCCTGGAAATTATACTTATAATAACTTTGAGCTTAATTATATGGGTGATGCCCGAAAGAATTTCATTATAAATGGGGGTATTCTTTTTGGTCAATTTTTCAATGCCAAGATAAAGCAATATAATCTGAGTGTATTGCTCAGGGAGCAACCTTACTTTAGCACAACACTTAGTGCTCAGTTTAATGATTTGCTTTTTCCAGATGATTATGGTCGAACCAAATTATGGCTTTTAGGGCCCAAGGTTGAGGCGACTTTTACCAATAAGCTTTTTTGGACCACTTTTTTGCAATTTAATACTCAGCGAAATAATTTCAATATAAACAGCAGAGTTCAGTATAGATACAGTCCAATGTCAGATTTCTTTTTGGTGTATTCGGATAACTATTTCACGGACACTTTTCAGAATAAGAATAGGGCCATTATATTCAAATTTAATTATTGGTTAAGTCTTTAGACCACATAAAAAAAGGGAGCAGGACGCTCCTTTTTAATACTCAAAATGGTCTAGTTTCTATGTCCTCTAGAATCTCGTTTTCATCAGACTAGATCTTCTTACGTGTTCTACTCTATGCTCGTTTTTGTTTTCCAGATACTCTACATACTGCTCAGAACTTAAAATGGTCTTCATGTTTTCATTGTACACCTCTCTTTTGCCTTTGTAGGGTTCTCTTTTAGCCTGAATCTCTTTTTTCATGGCTTCTCTTTTTGCTTTTCTTGAATTAGCATTCTCCTTATTTAGAGCGAGAATTTCCTGATACTGCTCATCGTTAAGGCTTAAATTAGGTTTCATTTTTTGACCAATTTTCTCCACCCTAGCTTTGGGATTTATGTCTTTTGCCTGAGGCTTCTGTGCCCATAGAGTTGCCTATGAGGCAAAGATCAAAACCGTTAATACGCTTAACTTGTTTAAAATTATTCATTTAAGGTAGAGGCTTTTTAAATGCGTAGCCATTGGAAAAGGTTAATAAGCTGTTAAATGATTTTTAAATCAGTCGTTTCTTTAAGAATACTAGCGTGGCTTGTATGCCTAAAGGTGGTTTAATATCTTTGCGGCACGTTTAAACAAAAGAAATCTAATGAGAAAAAAATACGCGGCAGGTAACTGGAAGATGAATCAAACTTTTGAAGAAGGACAAATCCTTTTTTCGGAGGTTACCAATATGGTCAAGGATGAAGTGGTAAATCCAAATGTAAAAGTAGTAATGGGTGTACCTGCCCCATATTTAAGCTCTTTTAGCAAACTTATCAACACCAAAAAAGTAAGCATAGCAGCTCAGAATTGTCACCCAAAAGCATCTGGTGCTTTTACAGGTGAGATGTCTGTTGGGATGTTGGCTTCTGCCGGTGTCGAGTACATCATCATAGGACACTCTGAAAGAAGAGAGTACTTTAATGAGTCTGACGAGTTTATTGCTGCTAAAGTAGATGCAATCTTAGAGGGCGGTCTAATACCAATTTTTTGCTGCGGTGAAACGTTAGCTCAGCGTGAAGCGGGTATTCATTTTGACTTTGTGAAGGGCCAGATTACGAATGGATTATTTCATTTAAGTGCAGAAGCTCTTCAAAAAGTGGTTATTGCTTATGAGCCAATATGGGCTATCGGAACTGGTGTGACAGCCTCTAGCGACCAAGCACAAGAAATGCACAAAGAATTAAGAGCACATTTAGTTTCAAAATACGGAGTAGATGCGGCAAATAATATTTCTATCCTATACGGTGGAAGTGTAAAGCCAGGTAACGCTGGAGAGCTTTTCTCTCAGCCTGACATTGACGGCGGTCTAGTAGGTGGTGCTTCTTTAGATTCTAGAGGCTTTACGGATATTGCCAAGGCTTTCCCAGCCTAGTAAGAAAAAAAGACCCCTTAGTTTTCGCTAAGGGATCTTTTTGTTAACTAAGATAGATTTGGACTAAGAATATCTGTCATTTCGCCAAGGATAGGCCGTAATAGAATAGCCTCTCTCCTCCCAGAATCCTAATTTATTAGCATTCAGGAACTCTATTCTTTTAATCCATTTAGAACCTTTCCAGGCATACAGCTGTGGCGTTATCATTCGGCATGGCCCACCATGCTCTTTACTCAACGGTGCTCCAAAAACTGTATGGGCCAATAAAACATCAGGTTTTAATGCTTCTTCAATTTGTACATTTGTGGCATAGGTGTCGTAGCCATAGCAGATGATATGCGTCACGGTATCTTTCGGCATTACCAAGGCGGCCAGATCTATAAGTCTAACACCTTTCCACGGCATATCCATTTTACTCCAAGTAGTGACGCAGTGAAAGTCCGACGTATCTTCTGTTTGAGGAAGATCTAGGAACTCTTGCCATGTAAGTACCATAGGATTTTCTACTTCACCGTTTAAGGTAAGACGCCAGTTTTGCAGACTTATTGATGGATGGTAACCTAAGTCTAGAATAGGCCATTTGATAGTCTCTGTTTGACCTTTGGGAAGTTGTGGCATGCCATGTCTATTAATAGGGCCAGTGCCTTGAGGCTGGTCATCGGACATAGATGGAGAATCCGCAATTTTTTTCTCAAAACGAGATTTAAGCTTCATTCGTGCATCTATGATTCTATCTAGCTTTTTGTTGTTTTCCATGTCTCTCAGTTATTTTTCTGCTTCTTTTAAACGTATTCACCAGTATTTAGATTCAGTACGCATCTTTTAAAAAGTTTTTTTCACCAGCTTCTATCTTGATAGAAAGGCGGTTTTCTTTAGGAGGAATGGGGCAGCTATAACCTATGGAGAATGCACAGTATGGGTTGTAGGCTTTATTGAAATCCAGAATCACTTCACCTTCTTCGAATTCACGCATCCTTAGGTCCAAGTAACGTCCTCCACCGTAGGTATCTTGCCCACTAGTAGCATCCTTGAAAGGCACAAAAAGATAGTCCTTATATAAAGGATTATTTATAAGTGCTAAACTTCTATAAACAACTAATCGATGTTTTTTGCCACTTATCTTAAAGGATAGTTGTCCAAATTTTGCAAAGGTTTTGGTTTTCCCACTTGAAGTAGGAATCTCAAAAGGTTCACCTCCTTTAGTGGCTTTAAAACGACAAGTGACTCGGTAGGCTTCCTTGGCTATAAAAAAGTCCAAGTAGTTTAAGTCTTCGGCACTTAAGGGGGATCTTTCATCTTTTAGAAAGTCTGCTTTATACTCCTCGCGGTGTTTTTCTATAGCCTTTTGATAGTCTGATTGAGCAGAGGCTAAAGAAAGTCCCAGGCCTAAAAAGCATAAGAGGATACACTTTATTCGTTTAGGAGAACTGGTTTTGTTAATTTTCAGTGTATTTTTCATGCTCCAAAATAAACAATAAATAAATGTCGATAACGGTTATTATTATTATCGCTACAGTTCTTGCTAGTATTCAGGCTTGGCGAGACACTTCCCTTCGTAATAAATGGATTCACAATGCATATAGTGCTAATAAAAACAAAGAATATTTCAGGTTACTAACCAGCGGTTTTATTCATGCGGATTATATGCACTTATTTTTTAACATGTATGCTCTCTATCTTTTTGGCGATTATGTCGAGCAGTATTTTAGTTACCTATTCGGAGCTAAAGCTATCTTAGCTTTCCTAGCTTTATACATCATTGGTATAGTAGTGGCTAATTTGCCTGACTTCGTCAAGCATAAGGATAATATGGGTTTTAATTCGCTGGGAGCTTCGGGTGGGGTTTCTTCAGTCGTTTTTTGCTCTGTTATTTTAAACCCACTTATGGGGCTTATGATCTTCCCAATTCCTATAGAATTACCAGGGTATCTGTTTGCGTTAATCTATGTAGCATATTCTATTTTTATGGAGAAGAAGCAAATGAATAACGTGAATCATATGGCACACCTTTGGGGAGCACTGTGGGGCGTAGTCTTTATTGCAGTTGCCCAGCCTAAATCTATTGCCAACTTCTTTGATCAAATACTTTCTTCATTTTGAAACTTTTAGGAAAGCTAAAGCAGCCATACCCTACACGAGAAAAGTCGCTAAAAAGTAATTTGATTAGTATTATACTGACGAGTTCTTTTGTGGCTGGATTTCTTATTCTATTTGAACCGTTTGGAATTAGTGCTTGGCATAATAAAAGTAAGATTTGGCTGTTATTGGGTTTTGGAGCGGTTACGTTCTGGGTACTATTCTTCTTCAAAGTAGTTTTGGTAAAAGTGTTTAAAAGTTTTTTTAAGGAGGAGAATTGGACTGTTCTTAAAGAGATCTTAGTCAGTTTAGTTTTCTTGACCACCTTAGCCATGGCAAATTATGCATATGCTAGCATTTCTTCGCCTGTGTTGAAATGGGCCTTTACCTCCTTTATTTGGAGTTTCTTTACGGTGATTACTGTTGGGATATTCCCCATTGTCTTTAGCATTATTTATAATTACAATAAGCAGCTCAGGAAATACGGGAAGGAAATAGCTGTCAATAAATTAGAATCTGAGAATGAAACGCTGCATACTTTACTGGCAGACAATCAAAAAGATAAACTCGTTTTAAAAGGGAAAGATCTTTTATATATCGAATCTGCAGATAACTATGCTCACGTTTTTCATCTTAAAGAGGCCGAATTACGAAACGATCTTTTGAGAGGAAGCCTTTCCAGAATGGAGGAGTTTCTAAATGATGAAGACATAGCCAGATGCCACCGCTCATTTATCGTGAACCTAAGCTTAGTGGATCGGGTAAGTGGGAATGCTCAAGGATATAAGTTACACCTGAGAGATATTGACAAACTAATCCCTGTTGCTAGGAAGTATAGCCACCTTATTGAAAGGTTTAAATAAACTCAAAGGTGCTTACCGATCATCCAATAAGAATTAAAAGAGTCAAGGCCCCCAAGATAAACCATCTTATTCGCGTCCAGAAAGGATTATAGCTCTTAAAGAGAAAAAGTAACGCCTCTATAACTAATAATACTAAAAGGGCGGACGAGGTGGCTAGTGTGAAACCTGTATAGAAGGCATCATAACCGAAGCTAAAACTTATCAATAGCAGACATGCCATTGGAAATTGTATTTTATCGAATTTTCGAAAATTCATTCTTTCTGATTTTATGTTCTTCCTTTTTATGAAAATTAGCTTTTCTGTCGTATTCAAAGAATGATTTGAAATCAATAATGATCTGATTTATCTCATTTTTCGCAGGCTAGAGCGTAATGTTGTTTTAAAGAAATCGAAGCTTCAATCATGGCTGGCAAATTTAAGTTTTGTCAAACAGCCCAAAAAGCCTTTAAATATCCCAGGGGCTTGTTAGTTAGCCCTAATGCTTGTCGTTTCCCCCTTTTATTTTAGGTAGCTGAGTACAGCCGATACATTTGCCACTGTCCATTCACGAACATAAAAAACAAATGAAAAATGTAATCTTAGCACTCTGTATGTTCCTTATTTTTGAGTTAACCCCTTTGGCACAAGACAGCCATCGGGTATCTGTAGAGGTTGTTGGTATTTCTGAAGTAAAAGGAAAAATATATGCTTCAATATCAAATGATGCTACTAGCTTTCCAGCTGTTAGTTTTGCTACCAGCTCTTCTATCACTGATATAAAAACAGATAAGGCCATCTTTGCACTTAACGATATACCTGGAGATGCAGATTATGCTATAGTTTTATTTCAAGATCTTAATGACAATGGCGTCATGGATATGAATGGAAACGTGCCAGCAGAACCTTTCGGCTTTTCCAATTATGTAATGATGGGTCCACCCAGCTGGGAGGGATGTTCCTTTAGACTGACGGAAGATACTAAGCTTTCTATTAACTTGTACTCATTTTAATCATGAGAGAAACTATATTCAGTACAGCACTTTTTATACATGTCTTGGCAGGAATAGCTTCAATATTGGCAGGTTTAATAGCCATGGTTGTCAGGAAAAAGGGAGGTAAAATTCATAACCAAGCAGGTACTGTATTTTACTGGTCTATGTTTTTTATCTTCATTACTTCTATACTTTTTGTGGCACTTTATCCTACTGTGGTTAGGTATCAATTCTTCCTAGGAATTGGGATTGTGAGTTTTTATCCCTGCTATTCTGGAGACAGAATGCTGAAAATGAAAAAAGGCATTGATCCAAAATGGAATGATTGGACAGCCCTGGCACTCATTTTTATTTCTGGCATTGCTATGATTATTTACGGCTTATATTTACAGCTATTTGCAGGGTCATTAATTGTTCTTTTTTACATCTTTGGAGTTCTAAGTATAGCCCAGGGAAGTGGCGATTTGTTTATATTTAATGGAAAAAGGGAATTTGGTAAAATGGGTTGGTTTTTTGGTCATGCGGCCAAAATGATTGGAGCGTACTCTGCTGCAGTAACAGCATTTTGTGTCAATATCTTGCCACGGTATATGCCAGAAGGAACTAGCATGGTTATCATGTTGGCTACATGGGTTGGACCAGGTGTTATATTCATTTTTGTAACGAAGTACTTCGTTAATAAATATAAGAGGAAGTTTAATATGATCTAATACTTCGGCCAAATGGGGTCTTCCTCCTAAAATTGGTGGTAATTTTGCAGTGCTATATCCGATAAACGAATTCAATGCACAGGCGAAATATTATACTTTTCATACTCTTTTTAGGAATTTTCACATTTAGTTTTATTGGCTCTGATTTACAGAAGGTGGTCTCCAATAACATAAATTTCGAAACGTCTCCGGAGATTAATATCGCTTGGGTTAATGAAGGCGAGACCCATGTTTTAAAGAAAAAACAGCTAGAAATTCAGGACTTTGTAAGTGACCAATCTGTATGGGCTGATAGCCTTTTAAATGGCATGAGTTTAGGGGAGAAAGTAGGTCAACTCTTTATGATTGAAACCTACTCCAATAAGAACGAAAGGTATTATCAGTCTATCCAAGAAAAAATTCAAAAATACCATTTAGGGGGTTTGATATTTTTTCAAGGTACGGCTCCCGCCCAAGCTAGGCTAACTAATCAGTATCAGGCAATTAGTAAAACGCCACTTTTTATTGGTATGGATGCCGAATGGGGTTTAGGTATGCGTCTGGAGAATACCATATCTTTCCCCAAACAGATTACTTTGGGTGCCATTAAAGACAATAGTCTCATTGAAAAAATGGGGGAGGAGATAGGCTGGCAGATGAAAAGATTAGGTGTGCATATAAATTTCGCTCCTGTGGCAGATATAAACACTAATCCAGAAAACCCAGTCATCAATTACAGGTCTTTTGGAGAATCTAAGGAAGATGTGACTAATAAAGCCTTAGCTTATGCCAGGGGTTTAAAAAAAGCAGGCGTGATAGCCGTAGCAAAGCACTTTCCAGGACATGGAGATACTGGTACTGATTCTCATGTGGCTATGCCGGTCCTTAATCATAGCACACAAAGACTTTCAGAGCAAGAATTGATGCCTTTTAGGGAATTGATAAACGACAGCATTGGAGGCGTGATGACAGGACATCTCTTTGTCCCATCTTTAGACAACAGGCCTAATAGAGCAGCTACTATCTCTAATAAAATTGTGACAGGTCTTCTTCAGAATCATATGGAATTTAGTGGTTTGACCTTTACGGATGCCCTAAATATGCGGGGTATTACGAATCAGTTTTCACCGGGCGGAGCTGATTTGGCTGCCTACATTGCGGGCAACGACATACTGCTCCAAACCGGAAACTTGGAAGCGGCATACGCTAGAATCCTTGCTGCCTTTCAGGATCAAGAATTAGATATAAGTGACTTAGATAGACGTGTTCATAAGATATTGAGAGCCAAATATTGGGCGGGGCTACATAAAAAGCCGAATGTTCAAATGGCTCATCTTTCAGAAGATTTGAATAACTCTAGAAGCATCGAATTAAAGGAGGTATTGTACAAAAATGCTGTAACCGTTTTAAGAGCTGATAGGGAGGTCATACCTTTTATTCAGCTTGACACACTCAAAATAGGAACTGTAGCCGTAGGAGCACCTGCCGGCAATGCCTTTCAACAACAAATGAGTGGCTTTACGAATGCAGTGAATTATGAAATGCCAAAGGCTCCAAATTCTTCTTTGGATTATGCTTACATCGTAGAGCAGGCATTTACTTATGACGTTATGGTGGTGAGCTTGCATACAATGCATAGCCGCTCGTCTAAAGATTACGGTGTTTTACAGTCCTCTTTAAATATGATTAGAGCCCTATCAGAAAAGACTAAAGTGGTAGTTGTGGCTTTTGGAAACCCTTACGGCTTAAAGTTCTTTGATGAGTTTCCGAATGTAGTTTGTGGCTTTGAAGACGACCCTCAGGCTTATATAGCGGTTTCCGAAATACTTTTCGGGGCTGGTTCAGCCAATGGTTATCTTCCTGTAACGGCTTCGCCTATGGCGAAATATGGTTTCGGTGAAACCTCTTCAAACGTTGGAAGACTTACAGAAGACTTACCAGAAAGTGTGGGAATGAATGGTAAAAAGCTAGACGAAATTCAGGAAATAGTAGAAAGTGCCATAAAAAAAAGAGCTTTTCCTGGAGCTCAGGTTTTGGTTGCTAGAAGGGGTAAAGTGATCTATAACGAGGCTTTTGGGACACTTAGGTATGATCACCCCGAAAAAGTAACAACAAACTCCTTGTATGATCTGGCTTCACTCACAAAAGTATCAGCCACACTCCAGGCCGTTATGATGCTGAATGAAAGAGGTCTTTTAAATCTCAATCTAAAGGCATCCGATTATTTACCAGAACTAAAAGGGACAAATAAAGCAAATATGATGGTGGGAGATATCTTATTCCATCAGGCTGGCTTAAAGTCTTTTCAGGCCTTTTGGACACACACTAAAACTAAGGATGGAGCCTTTAAAGGTGACTTTTATGCGTTTAATTCTCCAGAAGGAAACCTTCAAGTATCAGATAACTTATACATCAAGCCTAGCATAAGAGATTCCGTTTGGAAATGGCTTATTGAGACCGACTACACCACAAGAAGATCACGAAATGGGGAGTTTAGATATCTCTACAGTGATTTAGGAATGATTATGACCCAGCGATTGGTAGAAAAAATTGCAGGTCAGCCCATGGATCAGTTTCTAGATCAAAACCTTTATGAGCCTTTAGGGATGTCACATACGCTTTTCAATCCTCGAGTACGTTTTTCTAAAGATCAGATAGCTCCCACCGAGAATGACAATATCTTTAGGGGTAGACAAATATGGGGGACTGTTCATGATCCTAACGCTGCACTGTTAGGTGGTGTAGCGGGGCATGCCGGTCTTTTTAGTAACGCTTCGGATTTGGCAAAACTATATCAGATGAATTTGCAAAATGGCGTTTATGGTGGTAGAAGGTACCTTTTCCCGGGAACTGTAAAACATTTTGCTACGAATTATACGGAAAAAAGTCATAGAGGCATTGGTTGGAATAAACCGGTAGAGAATATGGACTTGTCTAGCGTTGCAAGTACGGCCTCACCAAGTACTTATGGGCATACAGGCTTTACGGGCACGGTGGTTTGGGTAGATCCAGAGAGAGACCTCATTTTTATTATGCTGGCGAATCGTGTTTACCCGAACAGTAATAATAGGAAAATAATGGACTTGGACGTTCGTAAACGTGTGCATGAAGTCATCAATGAGTCCATTGATTATTACTAGAAATTAAATTCTAGAATGGCTCAAAAGTCCTCTTGTCCTGAGTAGATAAATCTACTATTTGAGAGTTCTCCCTAAAGACTAATTGTGTGACTTCCCCTCCTTTAGTGTATATCGTGGCCGATATGAGTTTCCCAGCCTCCCAAGGTATGTCTATTTCAAAGCCTCCACGTCACCTTAATCTTTTTACTGATCCCTTTTTGCCAGGTATCTGGTAATGCAGGTAGTAGGTAAATGTTGTTTTAGTCAGACTGAAAGAGCATCTCAGCGGTGGCGGCTGCACCTTCAAAATTACCATCAATCTGACATGGAGGGTGTGCGTCAAATAAGTTAGGATAGGTTCCTCCTCCATTACTCATATTTGTAGTAAGGCTATCAGGCTCAACATACCTAAGTGGCTCCCTATACATCTAATAAGCATGGTTTCCTTCTTGAAGTCTAGCCCAAAGGTTTATTCGCCAGCCTTTTTAGACCATCCCATACTTTCGTCTCCTTTTATCTCTAGTGTTCTCTTAGAGGCTGCTGCTAACTCTGGTGTTTTGGAGACCGTGATTTGATTTCCGGGATGTAGTCCGAACAAATGGGTCTGATGCCTATGCTTCGGTTCTTGGTCTTTCCAGTCATGATACCACTCTTGCAGGTTGCCTTTCTTTCCTATTTGATATGGGCGTAGTTTGGCATTCGTTCCTTCTATTTTGCTTTCAAATTCAGGGTCGTTTCAGAGTACTTTCTGAGTTTTGAGGTTGTGGGTAAATAGTTCTCTAATCAAGGCCAAATCTTCCGTGGACCTATGGAGTGTAGCGGCCTTAAAACCAGTATCGGTTATGTAAATGTTTTCTGGTGATGTGGAGGGTAGAGCTAACTAAGTAACCATCTGGCCCTTCTAGGAGTATATCTAAACAAAACTCAGCAGCACCTTTCATGAAAGGGTAAGCATAGCTTGCTAGCCAATCTTTGTCCTGACTGAACTGATAACGATCAAAAAGGTGCGTTGCCACCAAAGTACCACCCGTGGCCCAGATTCTGAACTATGACCGCAAGTCCAGCCACTGGCTCCATAAAACGTTCTGGAAGTAACCCTACCGCGACTTTCTAAATTATCTATGAAACTTAAAAAAGCATCATGCATTTCGCTAAGGTTGGTCGTTTCTACAGGCCAATAATTCTCTTCAACATTAATATTCAGGGTGTAATTACTACTCCATGGCAGTCTGATATAAGGATTCTAAAGACCTTGAAGATTGGCAGGAACACCTTGGTTATAGAACTACATAATTAACAGGTAACGTCTAGACTGGAAATATAGAGTTTCTATATAAGGGCCTAAAGTTCCTTTGGACTAAGCTCCAAGTTGTGAGTCTGTAGGAAGGTCTTTTGGCGATTTGCCTAGGTCAAGTTTTACTCTGTCAAAGATGTTCTTATAGTCTTTGAGGTGCCTGTCTTTTAAATCGACGAAAGAGATGTTTTTAGCAGCTGTCAATTAATTCATTGCTATAACTGTATCATTTAAACCGTCGGGGAGAGGGTTTTTATCATATCCATTAAAGCTAGTATTCTCACTAAAATAATGGCTTCAGAAGCATTTGAAACATGCATAGCCGAGTCGGAATAGGTCACTTCCCCGTCAGTTTCATTAATGTCTATTAGGCTAGTAAACCTTGTCCCTTTTTCAAAAATCATCGGATTTGATTCCCTAAACAACTTGGCTGAGCAATGGTAGAAGCCTCGCCATGTGCTTCGAAGCGTTTAGTTTTTGTCGTTTTTTGATAGCTTAATAAGCTATGAAAGGTGCCACTGAAGTTAAGACTATTCTTTTGGTTTGCTTTCAGTTTTATGACAAAAAACGGGCAGGTTGGGAAACAAAGTACTCGCTGGAAATAGATTTGTGCCTACATTAAAACATACTTTGGAGGTAGCATCAATAAGACTTAATTCTCTGTAATAACTCCGAGCCTTTTGTATATCAAAATCTAGCGTTAAAGTACCCAGCGGGTCATAAGATTTTGAAAAGAATCTTGTATGTTCCGAATTAAAAAATCTGCTAGGGCATAGTTTTCTGCCTGCACGTACTAAAGGTATGAGCCTTGGGATTCATGTTCGGGTTTTTGGGGTACCAGACCAAAGCGTGATGTCATTCAAATAAATCTTATCTGAGGAGGTTCCTCCGAAAACGGTAGCTCCAACATGGTCATTCCCTTATACTAAACTTTCTTCAAAATGTTCAGCCCGCAAGGTATACCATAATTTCATGGGAGCCTGTTGAGCAAAAGTGCTAAAAGAGAGTAGGTGCAGAATGATGATTTTTTTCATGCTTTCATTCGCAGATTGAGGTCTTCAAATAGTAATTTATGGAATACAGAGTAAAGATTCTTTATCTCTAGTCACTAGAGCCTTCATTTCCATTTTTATTATTCACGGGAAGGAGACTAATTTAGCATTTTTTGCCAACCTGAAGACTGAATGGCATTATCCTTAAGGGTTAAAAAATCTTAAAGATCTTTGTATTTTTAATGCCTTATTTTCAGGGACTTAATACATTATCGACATAACAAACCAGAGACGTTGGTCTTAGCCTCTTATTTTTCTTGGATTCCATTTTCCTGA
>JBNMFK010000016.1:0-22348 GCA_051269965.1 Algoriphagus sp.
GAGAAAACGTCGTTCTTACAATAGCCTGATCTTTATACTTATCACATATTTTAATGTTGATGTTAGACATCCTATCTCAGAAAAGTACTTGAAGTTTTTTTAAAAAATATGTTAAAAATTAACTTCCAACGTTTATTTTCATTCATAATTAGTAATTGTGCTAGCACACAAGCGTTATTAATTGCGATGAATGCTATCACATAAACATTATTCTACGCAATGAACAGGGGCTTCGAATTATTCAAATAGCTATATTTACAGAAAAAATATCACAAAATGAACGCAAAAGAATTTTTACAATCAATACCCTCAAAAGTTGACCCAAAAGACAACCAAGGTTTAGACACCGCTTTACATTTTGATTTTAATGACGAACAATATACCCTAGAGGTAAAGGATGGTACCGTTTCATTTGCTGAAGGGTTAGTAGGCGATCCTGAAATTACGTTAAAGGCTAAGGCAGAAGATTTTGCTAAAATTACCTCTGGCGAAATGAATCCAATGACCGCCATGATGCTTGGTAAACTAAAAGTCTCTAATCCTGCAGCTATGATGAAATACGCCAAGATGCTTGGCCTCATGTAAAAAACACTTCAAACACTTCAACAAATTAAACTTCATTATTACAATGGCTCAAAAATATTTTGACAGAAAAACAGCGAATTTTATCTTAGAAGATGTCCATAAAGCATCTTCTTTGACAGAATTACCCTATTTCGCTGATCATGACAAAGAAACCTTTGACATGGTTTTAGACGCTGCAGAACATATCGGAGATACCGTCATGTTTCCTCATTTAGACGACGTTGACAAACACCAGCCAGACTTAATCAATGGCGAAGTCACCGTTCACCCCCAAATAGGTACTTATCTGAAAGCCATAGGCGATGCAGGTATTATGGCCGCAGATTTTCCATATGAAGACGGCGGTGCACAATTGCCCTTTACTGTATCTGGAATGATAGGTTTTACCCTGATATCTGCGAACAACGGCATGCTTTTTAGCGGCCTTACTGTAGGTGCTGCCAGACTCATTACCACTTTCGGTTCCGAAGAACTGAAGGAAAGATATGTACCTCATATGCTAGATGGTACTTGGCAAGGTACTATGTGCCTTACAGAACCACAAGCAGGCTCATCTCTTTCAGATATCACATCCTCAGCCACCAAAAATGATGATGGCACTTTTCATCTTTCGGGCCAAAAAATATTTATCTCTGCTGGAGACCATGATTATTGTGGCAATGTAGTTCATTTAGTTATTGCCAGAATAAAAGGAGCCCCTATGGGTTCAAAAGGGATTTCGCTTTTCGTGGTACCAAAAATCCTACCGAATGGTGAACCTAATGATGTATCTAATGTGGGGATCTTTCATAAACTAGGTCAAAAGGGTGTTCCTGCTATGCATCTGGGTTTTGGAGATAAATCTGACTCTTGTGTAGCCTATATAATTGGTCAAGAAAATAAAGGGCTTGGCTATATGTTCCAGATGATGAATGAGGCCAGGATAGGTGTGGGTATGACAGGTGCTGCTATTGCTTCTGCAGCCTACCAAGCGTCCCTAGAATACGCCAAAGAAAGGCCACAAAGTAGAAGATTGAATGAGAAAAACGCCAAGAATCTTCCGCAAGTTTCTATTATTCAACATCCAGATGTGAGAAGGATGTTGTTCTTTCAGAAAGCGGTGGTAGAAGGCTCTGTTTCCCTACTTATAGAAGTGTCTAAATATGCCGATCTTTCTCACCATGCCAAAACGGACGAAGAAAAGACAAGAAATCATCTTCTTTTAGAATTACTCACTCCTGTAGCCAAAACGTATCCGACCGAGGCTGGAATGAAATCTATTTCAGAAGCTCTGCAGATATTTGGGGGTTATGGATTTACAGAGGACTTCCCTGTTGAGCAATACTACCGTGATATAAGAATAACATCTATTTATGAAGGAACTACAGGAATCCAATCATTAGACCTTTTAGGTAGAAAGGTTATGATGGACCAAGGAAGAGCCTTGCAGTACCTCTCAGAAGAAATGATGAAAACCATCCAGAAAGCCTCAGAACATAAAGATTTAGTTACTTATGGTAAGAAGCTAGGTACTCAACTTCAAAATATTTCTGAAATCACCATCCACCTTATGGATGTTGCCAAAACCGGCGATTCTGAACTTTTCCTTTCTGATGCTACACTATATATGGAAGCCTTTGGCTTAGTATCTATTGCCTGGCAATGGCTTAAAATGGCAGAGGTTGCCAAATCAAGCATAGCAAGTGGAAATACATTAAGCGATGAGCAAGTTGCCTTTTTAAATGGGAAAGTAAAGACCATGAAGTTTTTCTTCCACTATGAACTACCAAAAACTGCTGGACTTATCACCCGTTTAAAAGACGGTGAGGTAATCACCATAATGCGTGGCGAAGAAGAAATGGCTTTTTAAGTAGAGAACACAAACTTACGAATCGGAATAGGAAGACCTATTCCGATTTATCATGCCTTATTCCCGGCCAATGTCTCTGTTTTTATTTTATCCTGAAGTTTTAACAAACCCCCAATGAGGGCTTCAGGCCTTGGTGGGCATCCAGGTACATACACATCTACAGGGATAATCCTATCTACACCTTTGACCACATGATAACCATGCTCCCAGTAGGGTCCACCGCAGTTTGAGCAGCTTCCCATTGATATCACGTACTTCGGATCGGGCATTTGCTCATAGAGTCTTTTGATTCTATCTGCCATTTTAAAGGTAACAGTCCCAGAAATTATAATGAGATCCGACTGACGTGGTGAGTTTCTGGGGAAAATCCCGAAACGCTCCAAGTCATAATTAGAAGCCATGGAAGCCATCATTTCTATAGCACAACAGGCCAATCCAAAGCCCAGAGGCCAAAGGGAATTGGCTCTGGCCCAATTGGCCAACTCGTCTAAATTAGTCAAAATGACCTCTCCCTGACCATCCTTTATTCTATCGCTATTTTCTAATGAATCAAAATTCATTTATATTTCTTATTTATAGATTCATAAATATCCATCGGTATTTCAACTTTAAAGTTAGAAGGCTCCTGAATAGGTTTAGCCCAGTCTAAATGCCCCTCTCGCCAAGCATATACCAGTCCTAAGGTAAGCAAGAAAATAAAAACAAACATTTCACTTATGGCATACCAAGCCCACGTTCCGCCAGTTTCGTGAATTAAATCCGCATTCCCAAAAACAGTACCCCAAGGAAATAGGAGTACAAGCTCCACTTCAAAGAGTAAGAAAATAATGGCTATTACATAAAATCGGATATTGAAACTTACTAGAGCTAAACCCTCGGCATCCTCACCAGATTCATAAGAAGCTAGTTTCTCTTGATTAGGTTTGTGAGGTCTTAGAAGCTTCGCTATTCCTAATATCACCGTAAGCATTAAAAATGCGGCGAAAATAAATAAAAATATAAATCCGAAATTTTGGGCCATAAACTTCACCTTTACTGTAAACCTACCCCTTAAATTCAAATTTGTAACAAAAGGTTTGGCTTCCGTCTTATAATTGGATTAAACTTTGCTTCATTTCTTTAACAACATGCATATTAAGTCAACGACCTTATTCGTTAGTTATTAGGATGACTAAAAAGTTGCTTCAATTTTTTCTAATCGCAGCCTTCTACAATGCAGTTGGGCAGGATACAGCAGAACCTCCTCCCGTAGTTTGTTATTCAGGACTAGGTGACGCCTTTACGCAGGTTTTACAAAATCCGAATAGGCAATTAAGGAGAGTCCCTACCAGTAATATAGAAGTAACTTATACCAATTTACCAGACCTAGCACAAATAGCCTTTGAGAAAGCAGTAAGCATTTGGGAAGAAATTCTTATCACAAAGTTACCCATCAAAATAAATGCCAAATGGGAGAGTATAGATGGCACTACCTTAGCCTTTTCTGGAGCTAGTAAAATATTTAGAAATACAGATAACCTACCATATGATGACGTATGGTACGTAGGACCGCTGGCGGAAGCCATTGGAGGCAGAGACCTTAATGATGGAGACTTTGACATCAATATAACCCTGAACAATAAAATAAATTGGTCTTTTGAGACCAATGGAGTGCCCTTTAGCGGACGATTTGATCTCATCACTGTAGTGCTTCATGAAATAGCACACGGTTTAGGCTTTTCGTCCTCCATGAAACTAATAAATAACGATACGGAAGGTCAATGGGGTCAATCTGGATTCCCTTACATCTATGATGTATTTCTTCTAAACAATGAAAAAAAAATACTGACAAGTGGTGAGGACTTTGTGAATCCATCTTCCGAAATGAAAAATCAACTTATTAGTAACGAACTCTTTTTTAATGTTTCGAATATTAACTTCGTCAATAGCCTACCCAAGATTTTCTCCCCAAACCCTTTTAAATCAGGAGGGAGCATCTCACACCTAGATGAATTAACTTATCCTAATGGTACTATTCATTCTCTAATGTCTCCATCCATTAGAGCTGCGGAAGTAAATCACATACCAGGAGAATTAATCTTAAGTATCTTAAATCAGATTGGCTGGCCCGTAAATAATCTTGAAAACGCTCAGGTTTTGGCCACCAGTGAAAATGAATTACAGGTCCTTGTCTATCCTAATCCTAGCTTGAGTCAAATTGCAGTTGCAGTTCCCATTGGTTTGAGATCTCAAAGTACACATATCGAACTACTAGGTATCACTGGTCAACTAGTATTCGAACAAAACAAGGATACCATAAAAGAGCCTACATTCTATTTGTCATTAGACAATCTTCCAGCTGGAGTTTACATCTTTCGCTTTCGATCAGACTTAAAGACCTTTACTCGGAAGATAGTGAAATACTAGGCTTTGATTTCTTAAGAAGATAAAGTCCTATTATAGTTAAAAGTCCATTTATTAGTAGATTTTCAAAACCAAATCTATAGTTCGTGTAATTTTCTATCAACTGCACCAAGCCGTAGGTCAGAAAAGGGGCAAGCAAACAAACCCAAGGCACAAATTTATCTTTTACCTCCATTTTAGTATAAATACCATAGGCAAAAAGTCCTAACAGTGGTCCGTAGGTATAACTCGCTATTTGAAACGTTGCAGAAATTACATCTGTGCTGTTCAAGGCATCGAAAATCATTATGACAACAAAGAAAAGAAGCGAAAAACCAACATGGGTTATGTTCTTTAATCGATTCCTTTCGGTTTCAGGTCTTCCTTCAAAATTCAAGAAATCAATACAGAACGCTGTGGTAAGAGCTGTAAGGGCAGAATCTGAGCTGGCATATGTGGCTGCAGTTATTCCTATCAAAAACATAACAGCCACGAGCATACCTCCTACTCCGAAATCAACTCCGCCAAAATGCTGTAGAGCCATCATTGGATAAAGATCGTCCGTTTTGACCGGTACTGAAATGCCTTTTTGTTGTGCGTAGATATACATAAGGGCTCCTAGACCCAGAAACATGAGATTGACAAATACTAAAACTACGGTAAACCACAGCATGTTCTTTTTTGCCTCGCCTATGTTTTTACAGACTAAATTCTTTTGCATCAAGTCTTGATCAAGGCCCGTCATAACAATAGCAATAAGGGCTCCAGAGAAAAACTGTTTAAAGAAATTTTGAGGATCTGACCAACCTCCCTCGAAAAAGAAAATGTCTGAATAAGAACTCTTAGAAACCGTGCTAAGCATACCGCCAAAATCCAGACCCATTTCGGTCGTAATTAGATAAATAGTCAAGGCCACTGCCGTTACTAAAAAGGTAGTTTGGAGTGTGTCAGTAATAACAATGGTTTTAATTCCTCCCTTAAACGTATAAATCCATATAAGAGCAATTGTGATTAGAACAGAAAGCCAAAACGGAACTCCTAGTGGATCATAAATCACAATTTGCAGCACCTGTGCCGCTATATAAAGCCTTACGGCCGAACCTAATGTTCTACTTAGCAAGAAAAAAGCCGACCCCGTTTTATAGGTCCAAAAACCAAACCGTTTATCTAAATAGGTATAGATAGAGATGAGATTCATCCTGTAATAAATGGGCATAAGCACGGTAGCTATAAAAAGATACCCCAGCGTATAGCCCAACACCATTTGAAAATAGGAGAAATCTTTAGTGCCAACGGCACCGGGCACGGAGATAAAAGTGACACCAGAAAGCGAAGTACCGATCATTCCAAAAGCAACTAAATACCAGGGTACCTCCTTATTCGCATTAAAAAATGAGTTAGTATCTGCTCCTTTGGAAGTTTTAAAGGATATGAAAACTAAAACAGCGAAATAGATAAGTAAAATACCAATGGCTAATTCTGGAGTCATAGTTTAAGGTTTGAATGTCATAAAGACACAAAGATAAGCATAAGAAAATAGCTTTTTTTTGATATTTTTGTGCTGGAATAAATGGACACAAATGAATCCTAAAGAGAACCCTGAAATAGATGTTGTAGAGGAATTAGATGAGGTCGTAGAGCATGTGAAACTCTGGACTCTCGTGGTTTTCAATGATGACATAAATACGTTTGACCACGTAATTGACACTCTTATTGATGTTTGTGGCCATGAGGGAACCCAAGCAGAGCAATGTGCTATGATTATTCACCTGAAAGGAAAATGTGCCGTGAACTCTGGTGAATACGATGAACTAGTTACGCAAAGAAACAAAATCTGTGAAAGAGGTATTTCTGCTGAAGTCATGATTAAATAAACAAACCTTAGTCTTTTAAAAAGAACCTTCAAAAATAAGCCTTTATTGAATTACCCTTCCAAACTTATTGAAAATGCTATTTTAGAAATCTCCAAATTGCCAGGAATTGGCAAAAAGTCTGCCTTGAGGCTGGCCTTACATTTGCTAAAAGCGGATGAATCTAAAACTTTAGGGCTCTCTCAGGCATTGATAGACTTAAGAACAAAAACTACCTATTGTAAACACTGCCATAATATCTCGGATGATTTGATTTGCCAAATTTGTAGCTCAATTAACAGGGACAACCAAATTATCTGTGTGGTTCAAGATACTAGAGATGTCTTAGCTATAGAAAATACTTCCCAGTACCACGGCCTTTACCATATACTAGGAGGTATCATTTCACCTATTGGTGGAATTGGCCCAAATGACTTGAACATAGATTCTCTTATTTCAAGAATAACTAAAAATCCGGAGACCAAGGAAATTATATTGGCCCTTTCCCCAACTATGGAAGGAGACACGACTTCTTTTTACATTCAAAAACAGTTAACTCATTTCGATCTTAAAATAAGTACTATTGCTCGTGGTATTCCTATTGGTGGAGATTTAGAGTACACCGACGAGATTACTCTTGGTAGAAGTATTGCAAGCCGAATTAATACGGATTTTGGGTAAAATACAAGTTAAAGTTTGTTGTATTTCATCTGTCCCAGAAGCCTTACTAGCTATTGAGAAAGGAGCTAATTTCCTTGGTCTGATTGCTGAAATGCCTAGTGGACCCGGCGTTATTTCAAACAAAACAATTAAAGAAATTATTGAGACCGTCAGAGGAAAAGTAGAAACGGTTCTCTTGAGCTCCAGAACATCTGTAAGGGGTATTATAGAGCAATATAAAACGGTCAACACTTCTTGTATTCAAATAGTAGATACCTTGTCAAATGGCACTCATGGAGAACTTAAGTCAGCATTACCCGGTGTTAAAATCATACAAGTTCTTCATGTTTTAGGTGAATCAACCCTTCAAGAGGCTAAAGATTTAGGGACTTCGGTAGATTATATTTTACTAGACTCCGGAAACCCAAGTGCCAAGACTAAAATACTCGGAGGAACAGGCAAAATCCACGATTGGAGCATAAGCTCAAAAATTGTAAAGCTGGCCAAAGTCCCTATATTTCTAGCAGGCGGTATTTCTGCAAAAAATGCCGCTTTCGCGGTAGAAGCGGTAAAGCCTTTTGGTTTGGATGTATGTAGCGGACTAAGAACAGACGAGAACCTTGATTCAAAAAAAATAGACGACTTTTTTGAGCTCTTGAAAAGATATTTTTAATAAGATAATTCAACCCTCAAAAATTCTCATAAGCCTTTTTTAAGCTGTATTTTTGACTAATGAATTTTAATCATTATGGCAGATCAAGTACTATTAGAAAATATTCCATCTGTAGACCTCGCAGAGTTTCTTTCTGACAATGCTACACTTAAATCAAAGTTTGTAGCCGAATTAGGTGCTGCCCTCACAAATATTGGTTTTGTAGCACTAAAAAACCATGGCTTATCAGAAGACTTAAGAGACGAATTATACAGTTCCGTTAGAGCGTTCTTTTCCCAAGATGATGCCATAAAACAGGCTTATGAATTTCCTGAATTAGCCGGGCAAAGAGGATATATTGGGAAAAATAAAGAAACCGCAAAAGGCTTTAAAAAGGCAGACCTCAAAGAGTTTTTTCATGTTGGCCAGCTCAATAAAAGAGAGGGGATGCCAGATAATATTTTCCCAAAAGAAATTCCGGCATTTGAGAAAAAGACTATTGAGACTTTCAAGATTTTTGAGTCTACTGGTAGAACGCTTCTCAAGGCGATAGCACTTTACCTAGAGCTCCCTAAAGAATATTTCGAAGCCAAAGTATATCAAGGAGATAGTATTTTAAGAGCTTTGCATTATTTCCCAATAGAAAATCCAGAGCTTTTAGAAGAAGGGGCCGTTAGGGCAGCTGCCCACGGTGATATAAATCTAATAACTCTTCTCATGGGAGCATCAGCAGATGGTCTTCAGGTTTTAAGAACAGATGGTGAATGGATTTCTGTCACCGCTCTTCCAGACCAGATAGTTATTAATGTAGGAGATATGCTAGACAGACTTACAAATCACAAATTAAAATCTACTATTCATCGCGTGGTAAATCCGCCTGTTGAGAAAATGAAGACTTCACGTTTTTCAATCCCTTTCTTTATGCATCCTAGAGCAGAAATGGATTTAACTTCGTTAGAAAGTTGTATTGATATTGATAACCCAAAGGTCTATGTAGATATGACTGCAGGAGAATTTTTAGACGAACGATTAAAAGAATTAGGACTTAAAAAATAACTGATAAACAAATGAAAAAAGTAGTATTAGGCCTTCTAGTAGCAATCATTTTTACAGCATGTAGTAGCTCTTCCACCTCGGAATCAGAGGAAACGATTGATGTCAGCGAAGCATCGGCACATAATTTTGACATAACTAAGACGTCATTGACTTGGACAGCATATAAAACTCCTGAAAAGATTGGTGTTCCTGCAACCTTTGATGAAATAACGCTTTCAGGAAATAGCTTTATTATAAACACTAAATCTGTGAACTCAAACAATGAGATACGAGATGGAAAATTGGTTAAATATTTTTTTAACAATCTAAGCGATTCCCTTATTACAGGGTCTTACGGAAATGTAACAGACGGTGTAATGCCTGTTACTTTGAAAATGAATGGTATTGAGAAAATAGTAGATTTCGCTGTTTCTGTGTCAGATACGGCTACGATTTTATCCGGAACTATTGATATTCTTTCAGATTTTAGTGGGAATGCCGCATTGGAAGGAATAGCGGAAGCTTGTAAACAATTACACTTAAACAAAACTTGGTCTGACGTAAATTTGCAAGTAGTGGAATTGAAATAAGTGATTATCGTTGTTGTACTATTTAGAAATTTAGATAAATCGGCCAAGGCCGATTTATTTTTTTGTTAGATTGAGGCTTAGAAAATCTCTTTTTGAAGAAAACCCGTCAAATAAGGTATTTCATCTTTTTAAAAGATGTGCTAACCATAGCCCTAACAGGATTTGGCGGAGCTAATGTACATCTGACACTGTTTATTAAATACTTTGTTCTTAAACACAAGTATTTAACAGAAGCTGAACTCATGGAGCTTCAGGCTTTATGTCAAATTTTACCCGGCCCAACCTCTACACAGACACTTACCGCTATTGGCTTCAAACTAGGTGGTCCAATATTGGCCTATCTCACGCTTCTCGTTTGGATATTACCCGCATCCACGCTTATGGCCCTAGCTGCCTTAGGTGTAGCCTTTGTGGATAAAGACTTACTTCTTAAAGTCACCTTCTTTATCAAGCCCATGGGGATTGCCTTTATCTTTTATGCCGCCTATGTGATAGGTAGAAAAGTCATAGATTCTAAAATGAGTTGGATACTCATGGTGGTGGGGGCTGGTCTAGCATTTATGTACAGATCTCCTTATGTTACCCCTTTGGTTATACTATTTGGTGGTTTAGTAAGCTCTTTGAAATTTGAGGAGCAAGAAAAAAGAGATAAGAATCCTATAAAAATAGCTTGGGGAAACTTTATTCTTTGGGCAGGAATATTCGCCTTAGCTATCGCTGTTGGATCCATTACTAAAAACCTTCCTGTAAGACTCTTTGAAAACTTTTATAGAAATGGAAGTTTTGCCTTTGGTGGTGGGCATATTGTAAAACCACTTCTTTTTAATGAGTTTGTAGAATTTAAAAACTATCTCACGGCAGATGAATTTCTCTCGGGTATTGCAATTGGTGAACTCATACCAGGTCCAACCTTTTCTATTGCGTCTTTTGTAGGTTCTCTTTCCATGAGAGAATGGGGAGTAAGTGGGCAAGTTTTAGGAGCCTGCATAGCGGCTTTAGGTATTTTCCTGCCTGGCATATTAATGATTTTCTTTGTTGTAAGATTTTGGGATCAGCTAAAGCAATATAGAGCAGTTCGAGCCTCTCTGGAAGGGATAAATGCAGCAAGTACTGGCCTTACGATTGCAGCAGGAATCTCTCTTTTTGAACCTATGGCGACCTCTACTCTTTCCATATGGACCATTTTTGTGACATTTATTTTATTGATTTCCACAAAAATTCGTCCTTATTTTATAATCATTGGAGGTCTAGCATTGGGAATCCTTTTAAATGTTTAAAAGATTTTCACAAATCCACTAAATCATTTTTAACGGCCAATGCCACAAGTTGTGCCGTGTTTTTAACCTTCAACTTTTCCATCATACGCATGCGATGTCCATCAATGGTTCTTGGACTCAACATCACTTTATCTGCTATTTCGTATGTGGTAAGACCTTTGCATATCAACTGTAACACTTCAAGTTCCCGCTCAGACAGATCTACTTTATAATTATAAAATTTTCCCGCTGTTTTGTATCGTTTGTTCGTGGCCTTTTTAAGCATCACTCGACTTACAAAATCTGTAAAATAAATGCCATCTCCATAAACCTTCCGAATGGCCAGCTCTACCTCTTCAGGTTCTGTATCTTTAAGTAAATAGCCATTCGCTCCCATTTCTAACAGATGAAGAATATAATGATCTTCATTATGCATGGACAGGATGATTATTTTAGGGTCTACTCGACCACCCTCCCTTAATTTTTCGGTCAATTCCAGACCATCCATTTCAGGCATTTGAATATCCAAAAGAACAACATCCACTTCTTGAGTAGCTAGCTTTTCTAGAAATTCTTTTCCATTGCCCGCTTCTAAAACGATTTCTAAATCGTCGTTAAGAGACAGTATTTGAGCCATGCCATGCCTGAATAGTAGATGGTCGTCAACAATTGCGATTTTAAGTTTATTGTTCATAATGTATCATGTAACGCTACGACTATTTTTTAGGAACTCTATTCTCATTATTTGACCTTTCCGAAGTTTAAATTATTTTAAAGGAATTATTATATCAAATTCAGCACCCTTTCCTTCGTTAGAAATAAATTTATAGGTACCATCCACCACATCTAGCCTTGAAAAGATATTTCCAAGACCTAGACCTGACCCCTTATTTAAGGAGGCTTTTTCCAAATCAAACCCCTTCCCATCATCTTTGAAGATAATATGGATCTCATCTTTAGACTTTAGTATTCCTATGTTTATGTGTATAGAATCTGCATGTTTTAAAGCATTATTAGTTAATTCTTGAATCACCCTATACGCTGTAAGTTCTAAGTTCGGATCAAAACGTTTTTCTAAATTATCTATGTAAAAGCTAAAACTCACGAGAGCAGCTTCTTCCATCTTTTGGATAAACTCCTCCACAGCAGCAGCTATACCAAATTTTTCTAATGTCCTTGGGATTAGATCTCGGGAAAGACTTCTTACCTGAGCTATTGCTTCACTAACTAAACTTTTAGAATGATCAATTTTATCTTTGACACTTGCATCCACAGATTTAGATAAGACATTAATGCTCAATTTAGTAGCCGAAAGCAAACCACCAATTTCATCATGGAGGTCATTTGATATTTTTCTCCGCACCATCTCCTGAACTGCTAGTGAATTTATAAGCATTTGTTTTTGATGTAAGATTCTAAGATCTTGTATTTCTTTCTGACTTTTAAGTTGTTTTCTTTGGTAATAAATCACAAATCCAATGACAGCTAATCCCATAAGTAGAAGGAAAAAGGTACCTATCAGAATAGATTGTAGTGATGTAAAATTCATTCGTTCTTAGCCTTTGGTTTCGTATCAAAAAGAAATGCAACACTCATTAAGCCAACAAAAAGAAATTTATAGGTGTGTGTCAAATTATCTAACACTGTAAATGTTAGATAATCTACCTCATAATAAGAGGTATATCTGGTAAAATAATAAATAAGTATGGTACCTAAAGAAGATAAAAATAAGCCGGCAAAAAACCAGAATTTTCCATAAGTAAGTAAATTATCAATTTCCATATTCTCCAATAGTTCAAAGAAGAAAACAAAACTTAGTACTATATAAATGGCACGGACATAAGTAAACATAAGGCCTGAAAAGTCAAAAAAATCAAAATTTAAAACAGAAATAAAAACTAAGCCTGTAAGTGCTAAGCACAGTTGCTTTTTAGAAAATCTTGCAATCATTTTATACAAAACAAAAAAAAGAAATGCCGAACATAAGATTTCTTGCAAATTCGACCATCGCCTATTATTCATGCCATTTATGGCTGTAAGCCATAGAGGAATATCTGTGAAAAATAATAAGGCCGGATAAAAAAGCAAACACCTGAAATCGTAGTTTAACTTTGCTCTCCTAAAGAAACCAATGTAAAAAGGAATAAAAACACAGATACTTTCAAATACAGTATAGGGATGTCTTCCTAGAAAACCTTCAAATAAATTGAGCATTTACATCTTCAAATGACAGAGTATTAGACTATTCTTTCCTATAAAGATGTAAAAATGAGTTTAAAATTCTATCATCTGCTTCAACTAAAATGAAATCTTACAAAAGACTTTACAACGGTATCTATTCATTACATATACTGTATAAATCCATTAGCCATTAATAACTAGCACTTTGGAGGACATGTAGGGCCATTCCCGCCATTTCCTGCTCCATCATCTTTAATCCCAAAGTTTTCTTTAGGTATTTCATCTCCATTTTCATTTAGAGCGATTAAAACAAGAGTAGGCTCACCATCTACCGAAAGTCCATTGGCAAAGCGTATCCCTACAGCCATGGTTCTTCCTATCATTTCCGATAACATTTCCGAACCATAAAATTGAGATCGGATGGGATCTTTGTCACCAGCATCATTTTGAGCCTTAATGTATGCTGCCTTTTGGCCATCCGCTGTAGTAGAATTAATGTATTCGCCATCCGTTTTCTTGAATATGTATTTTTTTTCTGCCATAGTTTAGTTTGGAAATATTTACTATAAATCTAAGTAATAGTAAAGAAGCTTAACTTGAGAATCAAGCCCGAAAAAAACGCTTTACACATATATAACTAATAAACAGCTATTTAAGTCTAGCATAAAAGAAAACACACTTTATGGATCAAGTAAATCTACGGTCTCTCTACACTATTGGATAGGAAAAAGAAGGCCATTTTCTAAAGGGTATCATATTGACATTTACATCAAAAAAGCTACATTCGTATCTTTCCTTCTTTAATGAATAAAAACATACGCCATGGAAAAAATGAAATATGAGCTAGAAAACAGACTTTTTGGAGTTTGTTCCAAGCTAGGTGAGAAACTGAATTTTTCTACTAGCAGTGTTCGCTTATATTTTATCTATGCTTCTTTCTTCACCCTAGGCTCACCCATCATTATTTACATTTTTCTTGCGTTCTGGATGGAGGTAAGAAAGCACCTTCGAAGACGTAAAAACCCAAGCTTTTGGGATTTATAAACTAACGGTCTACTTCTCCCATAACCACATCTAAAGACCCTACAATCGCCACTAAATCAGCTATCATCATCCCTCGAGACAACTCAGACAACACAGATAGGTTATTAAACGAACAGGCTCTAGCCTTTACTCGGTCAGGTACATCAGACTTGCCATTTGTTTTGAAGAAGAAACCTAACTCTCCTTTAGGATTTTCTGCCCTGCAATAAAAATCCATGGCTTTAGGCCTGATTTTTTTAGGCACTAGTGCCTGTGGGTCAAAACTCTTATTTCTTTTATGCTCTTTGAGGAGAACTTGAGCACATTGCTCTATAATTTTTAAAGACTCAAAACATTCCTCTACACGTACATTGTTCCTGTCCCAGCAGTCACCTACGGTACCCATCTCTCCTTTGCCTATGGGCACGTCAAAATCTAACTCTGGATATACAGAGTATGCATCTACTTTACGTAAATCATACCTTAATCCGCTTCCCCTTAAAACAGGACCAGTACAGCCATAATTGACCGCCATTGGCAATGGCAAGATGCCCACATTGGCTGTTCTATTAATGAAAATATGATTGTCAATAATAATATGACGCAGTTCTGTGAGTTTGGGCCCGAGGTACTTTACAAATTCAAGACATTTCTCTTCAAAACCATTTGGGATATCATAAAAAAGACCACCTACCCATATATAATTGTAGAGCATACGAGCTCCAGAAGTCCATTCCAACATACGCATGATGATTTCACGATCTCTGAAAAGCCATAAAAAGGGTGTTGCTGCACCTATATCAAGTCCATAGGTGCCAATGGCAATAAAATGAGCAGCTATTCTATTCAATTCTGCCACCAAGACTCTGATATATTCTACCCGTTTCGGAATATCATTAGTTATACCCAGCATTGTTTCTACTCCCATAGCCCACGCATGTTCCGAATTCATAGCAGCCACATAATCCATGCGATCCACAAATGGAATCGATTGATTAAAAGGCAGGCATTGAGCGTGTTTTTCAAAACAGCGATGGATATAACCCATGTGGGAAACCACATCTACAATGGCCTCGCCGTTTGTGACTACCTCAAGTCTAAGAACACCGTGCGTCGAAGGATGTTGTGGGCCGATATTGATAAGCATTTCCTCACTTTTTAGTTTGGAAGCGTCATATTTTACTGGCTCGGAGATTGTAAGATTTTCAGGACTATATTTATACTGAACTTGTTGCATTTGTACTTACAAATTTAAGCCACAAATTTAGCTTACCGAGACTTTTCAAGAAATGATTTCTACGAAGGTCGGAAGTTTCACAATTTCATTGAGCAATTGTGAGAAACTAAGTTTTGATCAAAAAGTGAACGTACTTATGACCCCTTCATACTAATTTTCCCTATTTTGATAATGGAATATATGAAACAAAGATGTCAGAAAATTACAGTTGGTACAATGGTCAAATAGCACCCTCGCATGAAATCAAAATCAGTACTGATGACCTCGGTTTCTTAAGAGGCTACAGTCTATTTGATTATTTTAGAACTTACAATCAAAAACCTTTCCAATGGGATTGGTATTGGGAGCGATTTGAAACCTCCGCCAAACTCTTGCATATTCCATTAAGTATGAAAAAACAGGACGCACGGAGTATTGTTGATGAACTTATGCAACTAAGAAATAAACCAGAAGCGGCTTTTAGATTTCTTCTCACAGGCGGAGATGCTCCAGATAGCACCAACATGGTGAGCCCAAATTTATTAATAAAGTGTGAAGATTTGCCTCATATGAATCTCAAAACTTACGAGACAGGTCTTTCAATTATTACCCACAGCTACGCTAGGGACATGCCCGAAATAAAGTCTACGGATTATAAACGAGTTCTTTCCTTGCAGTCTGAAATAAAAAAAGCTAATGCCGTGGATGTACTTTATCATACTGAAAGCTTTATCTCAGAAATGAGCCGTAGCAATGTTTTCATCTTGAAAAACGGAAAACTAAAAACTACAGAAAAAGGAGTTTTGAAAGGAATCACTCGAAAAACCGTCATGGCACTTGCCGCCACAGATTTTAGTGTAGAAGAAACAGCCATAAGCCTGGAAGACGTTTTAAATGCAGATGAAGTTTTCACCACTTCTACAAATAAAAAAGTGCTAGGCATTACTAAAATTGACGGTCTTCAAATAGCAAACGGACATGTAGGACCCCTTACCAAAGAACTATATAAGAGGTTTGAAAGCCTCACACAGAGCTGGTAGCAAAAATTTTCCCACTTTTCCTTTCTTACTGAGGCGTTTTAATGCTTCATAAGGATTTAGATACTCTTAAAGCAGTCCATGCATAATATAGAACCTTACTATAACTGGCAGAAATACTACCAAGCTGAAAAGGATCTTCGCTCTCCCTTCTTCGGAAAAACGTACAGTATTTACTATGAACACGATGTTTATGGCTATTATATCGATCCAAACTGGGATAACATTGGGTCGGAAACACTGTATGCCAAATTGCTCTTTGTTGACTATTCGCAACGTTTTGCCGTCATTGAGCTCTTTGGTGAATGGAATGACTCCTTGCACAATGACATCATGTATTTAAAAAGAACAGTAATAGACCGACTCTTAAAAAACGACATTGATAAGTTTATTCTTATTACAGAAAACGTCTTCCAATTTCATGGAGGAGATACAGATTATTACGAAGAGTGGTTTGACGAAGTAGAAGATGGCTGGATAAGCCTTCTCAATGCTCCGCAATTCATTTTAGCCGAAATGCAGAAGTATAAACTTGATTATTACCTAAACTCTGGCGGAACGCTTCAGTTTGACCAATGGCGAACGATGATGCCTACTCAGCTCTTTCAATTAGTTTCTAGCCTTATGACCCGCCGACTTGGAGCATAAAAATGACAACTTCAACATTTGATGAAGCTGCCATTTGATTAAATGCTATACCTTACTGGATAGAATCATAAACCTTAACACCAGACCATAAATGGCTGTAATCTTCGATAAATTTTGAGTGTATAGGGTCAATCTGATACATTTCTTCTTCTTCAAGGTTTTTAAACATGCACATCCAGCTTACCGCATAATCTTTCACTATCACCTCTCTATCTGTAGATGCTGGATATCCAATATAATGCTTTTGGATGCTAGAAACTTTAGAAAGTTCGTTTAGCCCTTTCACCAACTCCTCTCTATCATCCGTACTATCTGGATTATTCAAGTAGAAGTAAACGTGATGAATAAAGGGATTTTGAAGCTCCGCTACTAGCTCATTTAATTCCACTTCTTTTTCTACTACTTGCTGGCAAGAGCATAAAAAGGTAATACATAAAACACTTAAGATTGATTTCATTATTTTTATCTTTTTTGTTAAAAGCTTATTTCAAAATTGTCTCTATTTGCTCCAGTTCAGAAGCTGAGAATGTTTTATTGTTCAATGCTCCTAAAGAGTTTTCTAACTGAGAAACACGGCTAGCCCCTACTAAAACAGTAGTTACGCGTTCGTCTTTTAAAAGCCACGCAATGGCCATTTGAGCCAAAGATTGTCCTCTGCCTTCAGCCAAACCATTTAGTTTTTGAATTCTGGCAATAACGCTATCATTCAACTCCTCTTTTTGTAAAAATCCATGGTCTAGTGCGGCTCTAGAACCTTCAGGGATTCCCTTTAGATATTTGTTAGACAATAAGCCTTGGGCCAAAGGTGAAAACGGAATACATCCAACACCATTCTGGCCCAAAACGTCTAGTAAACCTTGTTCAGCGTCGCGGACAAACATGCTATACTTGGGCTGATGAATAAGACAGGGTGTACCTAAGTCCTTTAAAATAGCTAGAGCCTCTGTAGTTTGTTCTGGATTGTAATTACTTAAACCCACATAAAGGGCCTTTCCTGATCGGACGATGCTATCTAAAGCTCCCATAGTCTCTTCCATAGGTGTTTCTGGGTCTGGGCGGTGCGAATAGAAAATATCCACATACTCTAAGCCCATCCGTTTTAAACTTTGATCACAGCTAGCGATCAAATATTTGCGAGAGCCCCATTCGCCATAAGGGCCTGGCCACATATCATAGCCGGCTTTTGAGGAAATAACAAGCTCGTCTCTATAGGGCAAAAAGTCTTTCTTTAAAATTGACCCGAAGTTTTCTTCAGCAGAACCCGCTGGAGGCCCATAATTATTGGCAAGGTCAAAATGTGTTATGCCAGAGTCAAAAGCCGTATGAAGAATAGAGCGATAAGTCTCATAAGTATCTACTCCTCCAAAATTATGCCAAAGGCCCAAAGACATTTCAGGTAGTTTAAGGCCACTTTTACCACATCTACGGTATTGCATTTTATCGTATCTGGCTGAGTCTGCTATATATGTCATTTCTGTTTTTAGAATTAATGATTGGTATTTTATCAAACGAGTACCTCCCCAAAACGTCAAATATAAGAATTTGAAATTTTGGGAGGGTGTTTAATTCTGGACTTATTTTATCCATAAATTGAAGACCCATAATGTTTCTAGTAGCGTAGATTAGCCTTGTGTATAAAATTAATCTCCCCATTCAATAAGTATTTTAAATCCTATCCAATGAAATTTGTTCTTCCCTTTCTGCAGGCTTGATATCTTTTGCTTAGCCATAAGTAGTTTCACTTTTGAAGATGGATTTACGCTGGATTATGGCACTTATGAGTTGAAAGATTGTAATAATATGATTCTAAAAAGCCTCGAGGAGGCTCAGCTTAAATCCACCTTCTTAGTCAAACCAGAGGCTAAGGCCACTCAGACCTTCTCTCACCAAAACTTCAATCGGCCTGAAGTAACTTCTAAAGATTTAAAAGGGAGTTTTCAAAAGCAGACTCCTTCATTAATGTTTATAGTAATTTCTCACCAGTCTATAGATTCCCATTTGTGTAAGAAGGCAATGACCAAACTGAGATCAACCAAGTTTGTCAATCCCTAACTGACCATAATTATAGGAATGGCTATCTAACCATAGATACTTCAGATTGGTATGTTGACAATAGATTAAGAAATCGGCTTAGCAAAAGCCGATACCGAAGTATTTATAAGATTCTAACTGAAACATATATTTGAAAGAGCCCTCTTTTATGGAAATTTATCATTTGAACTTATAGCAAGGCATATCAACCATACGGTCCTTCTACATCATAATTTAGCTACCGCTCTTTTTTTGGATGGCTTAATAAAGATGTTTCAAGAAAAAGGATGGCATACTATCTCTGAAATGGAAGCATATAACGATCCTGTTTTCAGTAAAATACCTGTTTTCACAGGCGATAGTTTGATTTGGTCTATGGCAAAGGACTCTGAGGATAAACTTCGCTACCTTATCAAAGACAGCCGTTACGAAAAGAAAGAAATGGATAGCCTCGGGCTTTGATTAAAACTTGGCGGCTCTAACCAATTTCTTTTTCAATGGTTTGCCTTAGCTTTGGTGAAAATTTATACTATGCAGTGGGAAACCCTTTTTTCTAATAAAAGATATGGTTCTAGAAACCTTCAAAATAAAGACGAAACTCGCGGTGAATATTTAAGAGACTATGATCGATTAATTTTCTCTTCTCAGTTCAGAAGGTTACAAGATAAAACACAAGTATTTCCACTTCCTGGGTCTGTATTTGTACATAACAGACTTACGCATAGTTTAGAAGTGGCGTCAGTAGGTCGTTCATTAGGAAGGCTAGTTGGCGAAAAAATAGCAAAGAAAAACGCCCAAAAATTAAGTAAAAATGCTCAAGAATTTTACCGTTTTGGATTATCGGATGTTATTCAAACAGGCTGCATAGCTCACGACATTGGAAACCCGCCCTTTGGCCACTCAGGCGAAGACGCTATTCGTACTTTTTTCATGGAATTGTCGGCTGAACATAAAGCTATTTTAAATAAAGACTTAAGCACTAATCAGTTCAATGATCTAAAAAACTTTGAAGGAAATGCCAATGCATTTCGTGTTCTTTCTAGTGTTTTCCTAAAGGCTGGGCTAAAGTTAACCTACACCACACTGGCGTCTGTAGTAAAATATCCTGTAGATAGCACCCATGGTTTTGATAAAGAATCAGGCCTTGTTTCCACAAAAAAGTCAGGGTATTTTGATGCCGAACTTCCTGTGATGAAAGAAATGGCTAAGGACCTCCAAATGACCTATTTGGATAAAGATAAAAACCTTTTAGCCAGACACCCTTTTGTTTTCTTGGTAGAGGCAGCCGACGATATCTGTTATAGAATTATAGACTTGGAGGACGCTTATAGACTTCATATTTTAACTTTTGACGAAGTAGCCGGTCTCTTAATTCCTTTTTTTGAAGGCGAGTCTAATGAAGCTTACATCAAGGAGCAAATGACAGAAATGAAAGATGAGAAGCAAAAAATTTCGCTGCTTAGAGCCATGTTAATAGGTCTTTTAACTAGGAAGTGTTCCGAAGCCTTCATGGCGAATGAAAAAGCCTTATTGGCTGGTGATGTGAATAAATCATTAGTGGAGCTTATTGACATAAAATCAATAGCCCTCATGAACCAAATAGATGCCATTTCAATTGACAAAATCTATAACCACCAGTCAGTCATAGAAATAGAAATTGCTGGTTTCCATGTCATTGGCGGTTTATTGAAAGAATTTCTTGGAGCAATTTTAGATCCTCAATCAGTAAAGTCAAAAAAACTAAAAAAATTGGTTCCTCAACAATTTGATCTCAGCGATGGGCTAGGCCTTTATTTAAACATTCTTTCAATAATCGATTTTATTTCAGGGATGACGGATATCTATGCTGTAGATCTCTACAGAAAAATTACTGGAATACAGATACCTTCTTTGAGATAATGCTTCATGAGTAAAAAGGATTAGAAGATCTTTCCCTTATTTCATCTAGGCATAAAACAAACGAACAACTCATGGTATATAACATGCCTAAATCACTGGGAATACCAGGCACGTAGTTATGAGAAGGTTAACTTTAAAGTGTCCCTTTAGAAGAAGACTCCACCGTATAGATTTCATCTACCAAAGGATTCTCACTTAACTCTTTAAATTATCTTATTTTCATTAGCCTGTTCTTTATTAAGCTGACAAGTCACTAAAAGCCTAAAAGAAATTATTTGAGCATGTTTTTTTTCTAGTAAGTATTGGTTAGAAAAAGTTTTCTAATGTTTAGGTAAACCTATAAACTAAAATAGGTCAAAGCAGGCTAAACCACTAAAACAATGGAATTCGTTTTAAAGCATTTACCTTTGAGCACGTAAAAAAGAAAGTATATGGACATTCACGTAAGCAACATCCCTTTTAAATTAAACGAAGCCGAGTTAAACGAACTATTTAGCCCCTATGGCGAAGTGGAAAGTGTAAAAATAGTAATTGACCACAAAACAAGGCTTAATAAAGGCTATGGTTTTGTGATCATGCCCATTGAACTTGAAGCCAAAAAAGCAATAGTTGGGCTCAATGGCCACACCTTAATAGACAGAAAACTCAAAGTGAGCCTTTCAACAAAGAAAGAAGTAAAAAAGGCTAAGGATGTCCTCTTACCATTCTGGAAAAGAAAGCCTAAAAAAACAGAGTCCGTAGTTACCTTTGATGGGCAGCATAAAAAACCTGTAAAGGGGAAACATAAAAAAAGGCGTGGCCACGGTAGAGGTACTACCTACTAGACAGAAACAGTTCCTTCAAAATTTTTTATAGTTCGGTTCTTGAGCGGTAGTGTTGACTCTTCTATTTTGTAGAATTGGTTTATTCCTGATAACTTACGCATGATCAAGTAAATACTTGATCATCACGTCATCGACCCTATGAAAATTATAAAAAAACTCCTGGTAGGCCTGGCTCTACTCATTGCCCTTGGATCAGCAAGTATTTACCTTTATCTGAATTCATTAAAACCTGACTACAGTGCCAATTTACAGCTAGAAGGCCTCGAAGCTCCGGTAGAAGTGCTCTATGATGACTTTGCTATTCCGCATATTTATGCAGAAAACGAAGCTGACCTATTCTACGCCTTCGGCTATGTGCATGCCCAAGACAGGTTATTCCAAATGGAAATACTTAGGAGGCTGGCCTCAGGTACATTAGCTGAAGTATTTGGTGAAGCCGCAGTACCCACAGATAAGTTTTTTAGAACATTGAATTTTAAGGCCCACGCAGATATAGCCATAGAAGCCAGAGATTCCCAAAGCCCAGAAAGTCAAGGTATCATAGCCTACCTCAAAGGAGTTAATGCCTATTTGAATAAAGGGAAAACACCTATTGAGTTTACACTGGCTGGCATACCAAGAAGAGACTTC
>JBNMFK010000017.1:0-21714 GCA_051269965.1 Algoriphagus sp.
AACTAGTGGAGATGTTTCGCTCGAGGAATTAATAAAGCTTGCCCTTCGATAAAAAAAAGAGTGATTCCGGCTCATTGCAGAATAATGGCAGGATTTTAGTCGTTTAAACCAAATACACAACACACAGCCATATTCTGTGTGATTATAGACTGTATGTTTATAGAGAAAACCTATTTTATAAAAATCATATTTACGCTACTGCTAGCTGCAGTTTTAGGCACTCAAAGTTTAGCCCAGCAAATTACCCGTAGCCCAGCTGTAGCCGATAGTATTATTTATAAGTCAAGCACAAAACCTGCTTTTAGATGGAAAGACAGTTATTTGAACAGATTTTCTTTTGATCTTCCTACCTCTCCCCTTTTTAATGTTCTTCCGGATAGTTTAAAAACCACGATTAATTATTCTCCGAGTAATGAGAAAATAAATATCAAGGAAGGTTTGAGTAGCAATATTGAAACAAAAGTGCCGACTTCAATGACATTCAATGAATACTCTAGTATTCAAAACGCAATGGTGCGTAAAAGTATTTTGAGGGATTATGAAAGGCTGCAAGATGGAACAAGCAACACGAGTGGTAGAGGGCTTTCCCCGTTATTGGAAAAGTCTCCTTTAGTCGATAAGATTTTTGGAGGTAAGGTACCCGAGTTTAAACCTAATGGTTTTATCCAAGTAGATTTAAGAGCTGGTTCCCAATATGTCAACAACCCATTTTTACCACTGTTTCAAAGAAAGCGACCAATTTTTGACTTTGACCAACAGATTTCCATAAATTTTAATAATAATGCGAACTCAGGAGACAATGAGCTTCAAGGAGGACAAGGAGGTTTTGGCAATAACAGCGGCCAAGGTAGTAATCAAGGTAGCGGCTTAAGTCAACTAAAAAAACTAAACCAAGCCAAAAATGGCATTGGAGATAGAAATCCTTATCGAGAAAAAATGGGTATCCTTGGTAATTTTGACACTAAATCTGCCTTTAACTTTGAAAACCAATTTAAACTCAACTTTAAATCTGACCCAGAAGATATTCTTCAATCCTTGGAAGCAGGAAATGTGAGTTTTCCTATTGCGAGTCAACTGGTGCCTGGTGTTGAAAACCTTTTTGGAGTTAAGGCCGGGCTTCGTTTTGGTAAGCTTAATTTGAGCACTGTCGTGGCTCAGCAAAGGTCTAGAACCGAGTCCATTCTGATTAGTGGTGGAGCACAGAATCGCCCGTTCGAAATCAGAAGTGATGAATACGATGAAAATCGTCACTTTTTCTTGTCTCAGTTTTTCAGAGATAAGTACGAGAGTAGTTTAAAAAATCTTCCCATGATAACCTCTGGTGTTTTAATCACTCGAATAGAAGCCTATGTTACAAACAGAACACAAAGCGTTAGCAGCATGCGAAACTTAGTGGGTGTTACAGACTTGGGAGAGATTAATCCTTTTAATGCTGCGGCTGTGATTCCTAATGGGGCTGCAATTGCCGCCTCTAATCAGGCTAATAGTCTAGAAAATCTATTAACTGTAGAAGGGTCTGGTTTTCGCCAAATTGATAATACTAACAACTCCTTAGAGTCTCTTGGTCTAAACAAAGGCATTGACTTTGAAATATTAAGAGGAGCTAAAAAATTGACAGACAGGGAGTTTGATTTCAATTCACAATTGGGTTATATTTCCTTACTAACGCCGCTAAGAAATGATGAAATCCTAGCCGTTTCTTATGAATATTCGTATCAAGGTAAAAACTATAAAGTAGGAGAGCTTACGGAAGATTACTCCTTCAGAAAAGAAGATGATGTCATCATGCTCAAGCTTCTTAAGTCCTCCACGATGAGAAATAGGCTCAATCATCCTATGTGGGACTTAATGATGAAAAACGTTTATTCTTTGACGCAGGGTCAATTACAAAGAGAAGGCTTCCAACTACGCGTGATATATAAAGACGATGTCTCTGGCCTTGATACACCGAGTCTTCAAGAAGGTCAAAATTTAAAAGACAAACAGCTTATTGAGATTTTTGGCCTTGACAAGCTTAATTATAATAATGACCCGCAGGTAGACGGAAACTTTGACTACGTGAAAGGTGTAACTATAAATGAGGACCGAGGAATAGTTATTTTTCCTTTACTAGAACCCTTCGGTTCTTTTTTGGAGACTAAGTTCGAAGCCGGGGAAGAACTCCTAAAGCAAAAGTATGTCTTCAGTGAACTCTACGACAAAACGCTCACCGACGCACAACAAGTAAATACCAAGAATAAGTTTTTCTTACAGGGCTCTGTTCAAAGTAAAAGTACAGAGATTCCTCTTCCTCTTGGAGCTAGCGGTGGCTCTGTTAGAGTATATTCTGGAGGTACAGAATTACAGCAAGGAACCGACTATCAAGTTGATTCTCAAATTGGCCGAATTAGAATCACGAACCCTAGTATTTTAGCTTCAGGAAGAACCATAAGAATAGACTATGAAAGGCCAGATTTATTTCAAGCACAGATACGAAGGCTATTCGGTTTACGACTTGATTACTCTGTTAGCAAATACTTGAGACTTGGAGCTACATTGATGGACCTAAAGGAAAATACTCCGGGCTTTTTGACCAGAACAGCTATTGGAAATGAGCCTGTGGCCAACACCCTTTGGGGATTGGATATCAATCTCAAAAAAGAAGGCAATGGCTTAACACGTACACTAGACAAACTTCCTTTCATACAAACAAAAGAGCCGTCTTCTATTTTATTAAGTGCTGAATTTGCCCAGTTAATTCCCGGCGTAAACAACAAGAAAATCAATGGAAATTCTATGATTGATGATTTTGAAGCGGCAAGAAACATTAATGATCTAACGCGTCAGCCTCAAAGGTGGCGTTTGGGGTCTACACCTGATGACTATAAAGATCCTTCTGATGGTATTTATGGTTATAATTACAAAAGAGCCAAAATATCGGCTTATACTATTGATCAATCAACGTTTGCTAATTTTGGCTTTGGCAGTGGTATAGTTCCGCCCGAACTTACCGCAGGTGCCCAAAGTAATCTATACGAACGTTCATTTGTAATACAAGATATTTTCCCTGGACGCTCCAGACCCGTCTTAGGTCAAAATCTCCCATCGGCTATTCTAGACATGTCTTACTTCCCTGAAGAGAGAGGTATGTATAATTATAACCCAGATCTTACCAGCGAGGGACTCTTAAAGAGCCCAGAAGAGAACTTTGGAGCCTTGATGCGAGGTATAACCTTTGACGCTGACTTTGACAACTCTAATGTCGAATACTTAGAATTCTGGATGCTTGATCCCTTTAAAGATAATGTGAGAGATGGAAGAAGACCTGACGGTACGAGAAATATTTCCGGTGGAAAATTGCTCTTTCACCTAGGAGATATTTCAGAGGACGTCATTCCAGATAGTAGGTTTAATTTCGAAAACGGTATTCAGGCTGTAGAGTCAACCACCTCTCCTCCTGTAGTAACGGCTTGGGGGAAAGCACCAAAAGTTCAGTTTATTACAGACGCCTTCGACAACTCTGAGAGCAGCAGAGAAAAACAAGATATTGGATTGGATGGTTTGAATAATGCTGAGGAACAAGAATTTGCTCACATTAAGAGCTTTCTAGACCAAATAGAACCTAAAGTAGACGCCAGTGCTTTTAATAAAATTAAGGCCGACCCTTCTAATGACGATTTCAAATTCTTTTTAGATGACGAGTTTGGTTCTAATCAATTCATTGTAGAGCGTTTCAAGAATTACTTGGGCATGGAGAATAATGCTCCTCCAGTTAGTGAAACAGATATTATAACTCCCGCATCTACGGCAACGGCAGACAAAGAAGACATCAATCAGGATAATACTATCAATGACGTAGAAGGTTACTGGGAATACGAAGTAGAGCTAAGAAATAATAGATTGGCCGTAGGCAATGGCTTCATCATAGATAAGGTATCTTCTGGAAATGCAGATTGGTACCTTTTCCGAGTGCCTTTGAGAACACCTAGAAAAAAATCCGTGGGAGACATTACAGGTTTTAAATCTATTCGCTTTATGCGAATGGTAATGAAGGAATGGAAAGAGCCAGTAGTTTTACGTTTTGCGGCCTTACAGCTGGTCTCTAATCAGTATAGAGTTTTTACAGAAGATTTAAATAACACCAGTTTCTTAGAAGTGCCAGAACTTTATGATGCGGGTTTTAAGGTAAGTACTGTTTCCGTAGAAGAAAATGGGTGTTCCGAAGATGGAAACTGTAATGTAAAAGCTGGCGAAACAGCTTATACAGTGCCTCCAGGGTTTATAAGAGATAGGGACTTTTCTCAGCAGATTTTCCAGCAATTCAATGAACAATCTGTAAGCTTAGCTGTAGAGGACTTGAGAGACGGTGATAAAAGAGGTATTTTCAAGAATACACAATTGGACTTGAATATGTACAAGAGGCTCCAGCTTTTTGTACATACTCAAAACCCCCAAGATGAAGAGAATTTAGCTGGGGCATTTATTCGTATTGGTACGGATATGAAAACTAACTATTATGAAATTGAGATTGAAAACCTAAAAACGACTCCTTCTGGTTCTGAAATACCGACAGAAGTTTGGCCTGGAGAAAACGAAATCGATATTCCGCTAGATGAACTAAGAAACCTAAAAGTTACAAGAAATATTGCCCTAGGAACTAGCGGAGTAGCCATAGATAAGAGATTTACAAAGACCATTACCGTCGAAGGTTTGACAGGTTCTAACTCTACCATACTTCGCACATATAAGATTAGTGTTATTGGTAACCCCGACATGAGTAATATACTTACTACGATGCTGGGAGTGAGTAATCCTGAGGGAGGAAATACAAGTCCTGTAGAATTCACTGTTTGGATGGATGAGCTTAGAGCCAATGGTTTTGATGACACAAAAGGGGAAGCTGCAGTTTTATCTGCGGATATTAAATTGGCTGATATAGGAACAGTTTCTATCTCTGCAAATTTAAATACCTATGGATTTGGAGGCGTACAAGATAGAATATCAACGAGGTCCCGAGAAACAGCACAAGGTTTTGGTATTGCATCTACTTTAGAACTTGATAGATTTTTCCCGCAAAAATGGGGCTTAAGTATTCCCCTCTTTTTGAATTACGACAAACAAGAGGTGGTACCACACTTTAATCCCTTAGACCCAGATATTGTTTTAGAACAAGCACTAAGTCGTTTTGATACGGATGCCGAAAGAGAGGCATATCGTAGCTTAGTTGTAGATAGGAATATAAATAAGGGCTTTAACCTTGCCAACATCCGTAAAATAAAAACGGACCCAAAAGCCAAAAATCATGTTTACGACATTGAAAACTTCGCTTTCTCTTATGCCCAAAACAGTATCAATAGAAGTAATATCCTAATCCAGGAATACGTTTCAGAACAAAGCAGTGGCGGCCTAACATATCAATTTCAACCACGGACTTCACTTTGGGAACCGTTTAAAGATTCAGAAAAACTGGCAAATCCTATATATACTTGGATCAGGGACTTAAACTTTTCTCCCACTCCGAATCTAGTAGCCTTTAAGGCAGATTTTGAAAGGAACTTCACGAAAACTATTTACAGAAATGCTGAGCAGGTATCTAATCCAAACAGTGAAGTTCGGGAAGTAGATGCCAATTACATAAAGTACTTTTTAACCAATAGGTATTATGACGTCCAATGGGATTTGACCAAATCTATTTCATTGACTTATGGTGCTCGGATGAATTCAATCATTGATGAGCCTTACGGTGAGCCAAATAAAGAAGAAATATGGAATAGCTTAAAATCCTTTGGCCGTGCAAAAAACTATTCACAAGAGACTCAAATCACTTATCAACTGCCCCTAGATAAATTCTTTTTCTTGGACTGGATTGACGCTGATAGTAGATTTACTTCTAGTTACAATTATAGAGCGAATTCTTACAACTTTATAGAAGAACAAGGTATTCAAGACGTGAATAATGATGAATTCGGAAACTTTATTGACAATGGTCGTGAGATAGCATTGCAAGGGCGAATAGATTTGGTTAAGCTTTATAATAAAATCAAATACCTTAAATTTGCTAACTCTCCTAATCAGCCTAAAGAGCGATTTACACGTGCTCCAGGTGATGATGAGGAGCTTATCTTAGGTACTTCTGATTTATTGAAAACATTCACACGTCTTTTAATGACTGTAAGAGGTGTTAATTTTAATTTCTCTATCAACGAAACTACATTACTTCCGGGTTTTCTGCCCAGCCCGTCCTTAATGGGTCTATCCAATGGTTCTGTAAATACAGCTTTTGCTGGAGCTCCTGGTTTACCTTTTACATTCGGGGGGCAAAACAGGGATATTCATAAAACAGCGGCAAGGGATGGGTGGCTATCCAAAAGTATTGTAAGAAACGACCCCTTTACTCAAACTAGAGATAAGAAATTTGACTTCAGCACAAATCTAGAGCCTTTCAAAAACTTCAGGATGCAAATTCGCGGAAACTACAGTCGAGGTGACTCTTACCAAGAACTTTATAGACCTAGTGAAGTCGGAGGAACTTTTGAAGGCAATAATCCATTTAGAAATGGGACATTTAGCATGTCATTCTGGTCCTTCAGAACAGGTTTCAAAAGGGCTAGTAAGGATCCTGCTGACAATTATGCCTATGAGATTTTCGATAATATGAAGGCCAATAGAGAGGTGGTAATAGATAAGTTAAATAATGCAAATCCGTCTGGAGAGAATGCTATTTATCATCCAAATTCTCAAGACGTATTAATACCGGCATTCTTTGCGGCATATAGTGGCAAATCAGTTGATAAATTATTTGATAAAGTATCTAGAAAAGGACAGCAGACCTTTAATCCCTTCTTGCAGTTCCCTATGCCCAACTGGAGGGTAGACTATAGTGGCCTGGAGAAACTACCTGTTTTAAATAAAATATTTGATACCTTTTCTTTGAACCATAGTTATTCATCCTCATATAGCGTTGGCAACTTTACCAGTTCTTTAGGCCAAGCCTCAGATGTTGTTAATTTACTGGCAAACGGTTATGAGTTAGGAAGTCAAACTGCATTGGGTCCACAACTCGGCCTTAATTATTTTCTTCCCGTTTTTATCATGAGCAGTATTACCATGGAAGAGAAATTTTCTCCGCTTATAGGCGTAAGATTCAAAATTAAGGGAAGCAAACTCACAGGAAATATAAACTACAATAAGGAAAGAAGGGCCGTTCTAAACCTTTCTAACTCGCAGGTAGCCGAATACAATTCTCAAGATCTTGTTTTTGGTTTTGGCTTTAAAAAGAGTGACATAAAACTACCATTTAGGGGAAGAGATGGCAATAACGTGGTTTTAACCAATGACCTTAACTTCAATTTTGACTTTACACTCAGAGATGTAACTGCCTTGCAAAGAAGGCTAGATGGCGATGCTCAGCCAATTCAAGGAAACTACAACCTTCAAATTAAGCCTCAGATTCAGTATCAGTTTAATAAAAAACTAAGTATGGGCTTTTATATTGAGCGATTTGTAAACACGCCATTTACATCGCTTTCTTATGAAACAAAGAGGACCGTGGGCGGCCTAAATATGAAGTTTAACCTAGCTGACTAAACACGTCAATAGTCTAGTTAGGTTTCATTTATAAAAATAGAATCCTCATTCCCTATTGTACCAGATAAGAATTGCTGTAAATTGCTGCAGAATTTTACCTAATAATAAATATGGAGTTTCCGTCGGAACTAAAGTACACCAAAGACCACGAATGGGTCAGACTTGAAGAAGGTAACGTAGCCACCATTGGTGTCACTGAATTTGCTCAAAGTGAGCTTGGTGATGTTGTTTTCATAGAAGTGGAAACGGTAGATGAAGATTTAAATGCTGAAGAAGTCTTTGGCACTATAGAAGCAGTAAAAACGGTTTCTGACCTTTTCCTCCCCGTGGCAGGCAAAATCATTTCGTTTAATGACTCATTAAATGACGAACCAGAGAAAGTTAATGAAGATCCCTATCAAGAGGGTTGGATTATAAGAATGGAACTGAGTGATGTTTCTGATCTAGATACTCTTTTGGATAGCGACACTTACAAAAAACTAATTGGTCAATAATTACAAAGCCTTTGAGGGCTTTTTTTTTGAAGTACAATGAAGGTTTTAATCAAAAAAACCAAGGTAATAGCTCCGAATTCTAGTTTTCACCATAGAACTGTAGACATTCTTATTGTCAATGGTATTATTACGGAAATAGGAGAAATTACAACCAAGGCAGATAAAACCATAGCGGGTGATAACCTTCATGTCTCCAGTGGTTTTATGGATATGCGTGCCTTTAGTATGGAACCAGGCTACGAATCTATGGAGAGTCTGGAAAGTCTTGGCCTAGCAGCCGCTAAAGGGGGATTTACACAAGTGGCAATTATGCCAAATACAAACCCCATTGTACAAAGCAAAGAATCTATAAAATACTTTCACCACTTTTCAGAGAGGTCCCTGACAGATCTTTTACCCACAGGAGCTGTAACAAAAGATGCAAAAGGTGAAGATTTCACAGAAATGTGGGACCTTTTGGATGCAGGAGCGGTTGCGTTTACAGATGGACTTAAATCCCTTTGGAATTCAGACATTCTTCACAAAACGCTCCTTTACCTCTATCCTAAAAAAGCCTTGCTCATGAATAGGGCTGAAGAGCCTACATTGGCAGTTTTCGGGCAAATGCACGAAGGTCTCACAAGTACTATAATGGGAACCAAAGGAATTCCTTCAGAAGCTGAAGAACTTATGGTCATGCGTGATTTAAAGCTCTTAGAGTACGCAGATTTAAAGCATACTAAGCCTTTACTGCATTTCTCATGTATCTCTACAGAGGCTGCTGTAATGTTGATAAAACAGGCAAAACAAAATGGTTTACCGGTAAGTTGTGATATTGCCGCCCATCAATTAGCTTTTACGGACAAAGACCTTTCGTCTTTCGACACCCATTTAAAAGTAAATCCTCCGTTCCGAAGTCAGAACGATATAAAAGCTTTAAAAAAAGGTTTGGTTGAAGGCACTATTGATGCCATAGTATCTGACCATAGACCACTAGACGAAGAGCATAAAAATCTTGAATTTGATTTGGCAGAATTTGGGGTAATAGGCCTTCAAACAGCATTTGCAGCCATGAATACATACGGCGATTTGAAAATTGACAACCTAATTGCCTGTCTAACAGATAATCCAAGAAATCTCTTAGGCTTAGAAATTCCACTTCTCGAAGAAGGTGAAAGAGCTAATTTGACTGTTTTCGATCCTGAAAACACCTATATCTTTTCCAAAGAACAGATTGTATCGAAGTCCAAAAATTCACCTTTTATTGACAAAGAACTAAAAGGTATGATTGTCGCTATATTTAATAAAGGTCATCACATCATCAATTAATATTAAAGGTATTGAAGAGAAATATAATATTTATGTACAGTCTCGTTTTCGGACTGATAACCGGAATTCTCTGTTTTGCTTTCTTCCTCATGCTCTATTCAGGAGACGACAACCCGCTATCTCAAAGAAGGCCCGATATAGGTATTAATATCTTTATGATTTTCCTTTCTACATGGCTCTACAAAAGCAGAAATGGTGGCTTCATCCATTTTTATGAAGGTTTTTCGATAGGATTTCTTACGAATTTAATAGGTACCCTATTCTCTGGGATCTCTATCTATTTATTTGTGAAGTTAATAGACCCATCACCATTTGAAACATGGATTTCTGCGGGAAAAGCATTCATAATAGAACGAAAAGAAGAATTAAGTAAATTTTTAAATGAAGAAAGTTTTAAATTGCAGTTAGAAGCTTTTGACAATGCCATGCCCTACCAAATCATTTTAGATGATTTGTTATTCAAACAATTTGCCATTGTAGCTATTATGCTAATATCAATGGCTCTAAGGCGTCAAGGAGATGCCATTTCTTAAACCCTAAACATTTTTCAAATGGAACAAAAACCTACATCTGCCCAAATGGCCCTTAAATGGGGAGTGATCTGTGCTTTGGCAACTATTATTTTGACCACGGCCATTAATATGTCCGGCTTTTGGAAGTCATCAGGAGTATCTATGTTCGCCTTTGTACCACTTATTGCTTTTATGGTCTTAGCTATGAAAGAGTACAAAGAAGGAAATGGTGCATTCATGACTTTCGGCGAAGGCTTTGGCTTAGGAATGCTACTTGCCGCCATCTCTGGTGTCATTAGTTCACTTTGGGGAATTATTTTCGTGAAGGTGATTGACCCTACTTTTACAGAGCAAATGAGAGATTTTCAGATTGAAAATTTTGAAGAACAAGGACTTGGAGAAGAGCAAATTGAAGCTGCAATTCAAATGACGGAAAAATTTAGTACTGTGCCAATGATGTTTATTTTTGGCTTAATTTTCACATTAATAATAGGACTAATTATTTCTTTGATTGTCTCTGCCATCATGAAGAAGAATAAACCCGTTTTTTAATCTATGTTTCAGCTATTTAAAAAGGAGCTCAATGGCTATTTGAATTCGCTGATTGCGTATATAGTCATTGTGCTTTTTTTAGTATTAACAGGTCTAGTCTTATGGGTTTTTCCAGACTCTAATGTCTTAGATTATCAATATGCCGAAATGGGTTCTTTCTTTAATTTGACGCCATTCATTCTTTTAATTCTGGTTCCAGCCATAACCATGCGTTCATTCTCAGAGGAATATAAAACTGGAACTATTGAGTTCCTAAAGACTAAGCCCCTATCTCATCTTGATATAGTCTTGGCTAAATTCTTTGCTGCTTGGTTTCTGATAACCTTGGCTATTTTGCCGACAGTTGTTTATTACTTCAGTATTTCTAATTTAGGCAGCCCACAGGGAAATATTGACACGGGAGCCGTAATAGGTTCTTATTTCGGGCTGATACTTTTGGCTGGTGCTTTTACCGCCATCGGTGTAATGATTTCTTCTTTAACCGATAATCAGGTAATTGCCTTTATTTTAGGTGCCTTCTTTTGTTATTTTATGTATGACGGCATACATCAGCTGTCACTATTATTTAGAGGTACATTCCAATATTATACAGATTTTATCAGTTTCCAGTTTCATTATATATCCCTAGGAAGAGGAGTTATAGATTCTCGAAATCTTATTTATCTATGTTCTGTAGGAGCATTAATGATTTACCTCACTCAGGCTGTACTCAAAAGAAAATGAAACTTCCATTTATTAAGAAGATATATTTTCGACTCAACTTTTCGGTGGAAACTCTGCCGCAAGAGTTCCCCTGAAAGAATCGCCCAAATCAGGCAAGTTGCAGTAGATTGCTGTCGAAAATAACCTTCCTTAAATTACCTTTTCAGTTCAAGAGGAGTGCTCGTATATTGTCAAATGCTTTAAACCCATCGTAAGGGTTATATGAGGTTGCTATACCTCCTTGGCAACAGGCCATGTACTCCACTCAAATCTGGGATTCAAAAAGCAAGATAAAATCTTCTCTTCTCAAAGCGGAGACCTTATTGTTACTGAGGAAGGTGATTTATATACCTTAAACCTCCCTACATCAATGAGAAAACAAGGGAATATTCCATAGGACCTTTTAAAAGGATTCAATATCTAGTTGAAATGGAAAGTTTCAAGCCTAACTTCCTAGTCCTAAAGTACATTATACCCAGAGAAATTAATTGTACTGCGAAAATAACTGACGTTGATTTTGTTAGTCGCATTTATTGCTTCCGCTTGCGGCATAGATGAAGTCCCAGTAACGGGTATTTACCAATACTACACTCATTCCATATTGACCTAAAGTTCTTAAGAAAAACACAATGACTGCTAAACAAGCCTCTCAAAGAGGATGATAAATAAATATCAAAAAAAGAAATAGAGTACTTACCGCGGGAAACCCTGTCTTCTATTTAAAAGGAATAATCCAAATTTGATTTGTGTAAAAACGGTGGTATAATTTTTCATTTTATTTTACAAACAGCTTTCCTACCTACAAAAACGTTGTCAAAAGGTGTTTCAAAGCGTGTTTATTTTAAATACTTCAGTTTCCTTGACAAGCCCTATTTCGATGTTGTAGCTTTGCCCGCTCGATATTAAAAAAGTGCAATTTCGCAGTTTCTTTAAAATCGCCAGATATAAGATATTTAAAACGAATCACGAATGAAACTTTCACAATTTAAGTTTGACCTTCCGCAGGAACTCATAGCCATGGAGCCTCAGGAATTTAGAGATGGAGCCAGAATGATGGTGATTCATAAGGACACTGGAAAAATAGAACATAAGATGTTTAAAGACATTGTTAACTATTTTGGAGAAGGTGACGTGATGGTGACGAATAACACCAAAGTTTTCCCTGCTAGGCTATACGGTTCTAAAGAAAAAACAGGTGCTAAAATTGAGGTATTTCTTCTAAGAGAACTTAATAGAGAAATGCGTCTTTGGGATGTTTTGGTAGACCCAGCTAGAAAAATAAGAGTAGGAAATAAACTTTATTTCGGCGAAAGCGACTTAGTAGCAGAGGTTATTGACAATACCACTTCCAGAGGAAGAACAATTCGTTTTCTTTTTGACGGAGATCACGAAGAAATGATGCAAACGGTACATGAACTAGGTGAAACGCCGATTCCTAAAGAAATCATAGACAGAGAAGTCCATGATTTAGACAGAGAACGTTTTCAAACTATTTTTGCGGAAAACGAAGGAGCCATCTCTGCTCCTACTGCCGGTATGCATTTCACAAAAAACGTGATGCGTAGAATGGAAATATCTGGTGTTACTTTCACTCCAGTTACATTGCACATTGGAATAGGAACTTTTAGAGGCGTGGATGTAGAAGACCTTACCAAGCACAAGACAGACTCAGAAAATTATGCTATTCCTCAAACTACCTGTGATATCGTGAACAGGGCATTGGAAGAAAATAAAAGAATTTGTGCTATTGGCAGTACGTCGTTAAAAAGTTTAGAGTCTTCTGTTTCCGCTAAGGATACACTGAATCCTATTGTTGATAGCTGGACAGATAAATTCATCTTCCCCCCTTACGAATTTAAAATCGGAAATGCTTGTTTGACAAATTTCCACTTGCCTCAGTCTATTGTTATGATGTCTGCATGTGCTTTTGGCGGTTATGACCTAGTCAGAGAGGCCTATCAAATAGCCATTAAAGAGAAATATAAATTCTTCACGTATGGAGATGTTATGTTGATTATTTAAGGATATTAACTTGTTATATTTGATAGCTCACTATAAAGTGAGCTATTTTTTTACCCTTTCAAATGAATAATCTTTTTTCCGTAATTGTAGCTGGTGGCTCAGGTAGCAGAATGAAAAGTGTCATTGCTAAACAATTCCTGCCTCTTAGAAACAAACCGATTCTAAGCCATACAATAGAAAAATTTTTAGCCATTGATGGTAATCATGTTGTGGTAGTACTGCCTAAAAGTGATTTGATATTTTGGAATGAAATCATTCAAAGCAACAAAACACTCAAGCAGGCTTTACTTCAAGGAAGAATTAAAAATGTAATTGGTGGAGCCACTAGATTTCAATCTGTCCAGAATGGACTAAATGCTATTGAAAGTAAGGTAGGTTTGGTTGCTATTCATGACGGAGTAAGGCCGTTCGTGAGCATCGAGAAAATAATTGAAGCTTTTTCCGAAGCAGAAGTGAAAAACAGTGCGGTGTTAGCTGTTCCTAGTAAAGACTCTATTCGAAAAGAAAACCCCGATGGTTCTAATGAAATTATGGATAGAAATGAAATAAAGCTAATTCAAACACCACAGACGTTTAATTTAGGTCTCATCAAGGCAGCTTACGAGGGGATAGAAAAAGAACATTATACAGACGACGCTTCTGTTTTTGAAGCCTCTGGAAATAATATTCATTTAATGGAAGGAGAGTACAAAAACATCAAAATAACTACCCCCGAAGATTTAGTTTGGGCTGAAGCATTCCTTTAAAAATGAAAGTATTTATAGCCTCTAAAAATCCGACAAAAATCAATGCCACCAAAAGTGGTTTTGAACAAACCTTCCCAGATGATACTTTTGAGGTTGAAGGCATATCAATTCCTTCTGGTGTACCAGATCAGCCTATTGGATCTAAAGAAACGTACCTAGGGGCTCTCAATAGAGCTGAAGGAGCAAAAATAAAACAGCCCAATGCTGATTTTTGGGTGGGAATAGAAGGTGGCAATATTATACATAATGAAGAAATGGAAGCTATGGCATGGGTAGTAGTTTTATCAAAGGGCAGACGCTTGGGCAAAGCGAGAACTGCAGGTTTCTTTTTAGCCCCCGAAGTGGTAAAACTTGTCAATGATGGATACGAACTCGGCCGTGCTGATGAGATAGTTTTTGGTATCCAAAATAGCAAGCAGAAGATGGGTAGTTCTGGATTATTGACAGATAACCTCATTACCCGAATAGACTTCTATATCCCGGCTGTAATATTCGCCTTGATACCCTTTAAAAAGCCAGAACTTTACTTGTTAAGTGAAGAAAACGGGCATTTTTAGCTAAATTTGGATTCAGTTAATCTAACCCTAAAAGTCTATTCATGTCCTTCTTTAAGAAAATTCCCTTTCTCCAAAATTTTTGGGAAAGATTAGCAGAACTTATTCTTAATAATAGAGTAGCTTGGCTCAGCCTCATAGCAATAGTGACGGCTTTCATGGGTTACATGACTACGCAGCTGCAGTTGTCCTATGAATTGCCTAAAATACTACCTGAGACAGATGAACACTACCAACGTTATGAGGCATTTAAAGAAAGATATGGGGAGGATGGAAATGTAATGATTATTGCCATTGAATCTGAGGATATCTTCGCATTGGAAACATTCAATAAATGGTACGACTTAAGTAGAGAACTGAAAACAGTTGATGGCGTACAAAATGTGGCTTCAAACACAAATCTGTTTGAAATTTTTCCGAATGAAGAAGAAAAGAAATTTGACTTCATCCCTATTTCTCCAACAAGACCAAAAAACCAGGCAGAAGTAGATTCTATAAAGGCTTCTATTGACAAATACCCATTCTATAAAGATTTCTTATTTAGCGAAGATGAAAAATCACATTTAATGCTTGTGACGTTTAATGAGCAGAAGATGAATTCTAAGAGTCGAATGTCCATCACGGCTAATGTTCAGTATTTAGCTGAGAAATTTGGTGCTGAAACAGAGATCAAACCACACTTCTCGGGAATGCCTTTTGTTAGAACCAATTTCATGGCAAAAGTAAGTTTAGAAGTGGCCAGATTTATGGGGCTTGCTTTTTTAGTAACCGCAATAATTCTGTTTCTGTTTTTTCGCTCAGTTAGAGTCGTCTTTTTTGCACTTTTGGTTATTGCCATCTCAGTGCTATGGTCAGTTGGTTTAATACAAATTTTCGGATATAAGATTACCCTTTTAACGGGACTTATACCTTCAATCATTGTGGTTATTGGTATACCCAATTCCATCTTTCTTATTAACAAATATCAGGAAGAGTATTTGAAGAGTAAAAACCAATTTGAAGCCCTTAAAACGTCAATTAGAAAAATTGGTAAAACTACTTTCATTGCAAATGTTACTACGTTTATTGGTTTTTTCGTTTTCTACTTTACTGGAAGCCCTTTACTTTTAGAGTTTGGCTTGGTTGCGTCTATTGCTGTCATGGCCACATGGGCACTATCTTTAATTCTAATTCCTATTATTTTTAGCTATAACCCTAAGCCTAAATCTAAGCACGTAAGGCACCTAGAGAATAAAAATATATCTAAGTTTTTAGAGGCTGTTGATTTTGTAGTCCATAACAGAAGAACCAAACTCTATTGGTTTTTGGGTACTTTAGTTTTACTATCTGCCTTTGGAATGACCAGAATTAAGAATATTGGTCATGTCGTCGATGATTTACCAGAAAACGACCCTGTTTTTACCGACCTCAAGTTTATAGAGGAAAAATTTAAAGGTATTGTGCCTATAGAAGTTTCATTAGATACCAAAGTAGAAAATGGAGCTCTAAGTCCTGAGGTACTTAATAAGATAAAAATGGTTCAAAAAGAGTTTGAGAAATATCCTGAATTTACGAAACCCGTATCGGTAGTAGAGGCTATTAAGTTTGTATATCAAGGTTATAGAGGTGGTGATGCACGTTATTTTAGATTGCCAGGAGCTTTAGAACTTAACAAGCTCTCGGCGTACTCGGGAATGGCAGAAGGGAAAGAAAACCTTATGAGCTCCTTCATGGATAGTACGAGAAGATATACTCGAATAAGCTATCAAAGTGCCGATGCCGGAACGGTACGCATGACAGAAATGATTGCCAATCTTCAAGCTAAAATGGATACCATTTTTAATTATGATAGTGAGTTTGAAGAATGGTTACCGGAAGAACAGCAAATGGAGGCAGAGTTAACGGGTAGTGGGGTCGTATTTACTAAAGGAAACGATTACCTCCTTAGAAATCTTAGAGATAGTACGATTCTAGCCATTATTTTAGTCAGTTTGGTTATGGCTACTCAGTTTTTGAATGCTCGAACAATCCTTATTTCTACCATCCCTAGTATTATTCCACTCATCATTACTGCCGGAATTATGGGCTTTTGGGGCATCCCACTAAAGCCTACTACTATCCTTATTTTTAGTATAGCATTTGGTATAGCTTCAGATGGTACTATTTATTTCTTGACGAAATATAAAGAAGAAATAGAGAAGGGCAAGAGCATCGCAGATGCTGTATCTGAAACCATCAAAGTATCAGGTATAAGTATGGTTTATACAGCCATCATTCTTTTCTTTGGTTTTGGAATTTACGTCGTTTCTGGATTCAAAGGAACCGTTTTCTTAGGCCTTTTAGTGTCTATGACCTTACTGATTGGCATGATTTCCAACTTGATTTTACTACCTTCTTTTTTGATGACATTAGATAAACGTCAAAACGAAAAACTAAACCACAAGAAAGAGTAAGACTATTGGTTCACAATAGCATACCCTACCAGCAACTCCGATCGACCCGCAGGCGGTTTATGATAAACAAATACTTCATAAGTATTTCTTGTAGACGAAAAATTACCTTCTAAATAAGACGTCTCGATATTGCCGTAAGTATCTCTTATACCGAATTGGAAATCATAAATGCCCTGTTTCAATAAGAGCGTAGACTCATAGCCTCCAAAGGCTTCATTGTAAACTAACTCATGACAATTGAACCTGTTGAAGCCACCCATCAGACATATCTTTTTTGATTGGGCTAGCCGCTTCAACTTAAAGCCTGCATGTATGTGCATGTAATCGGCGTTTAAATGAGGCTCTTCTCCGTCTAATGTCTCTATAAGAAATCTACCATTCAAATCTGCCGCTTCTAAATAAGTCATATTTGAACGGATATTTTGAGGGACTAGCCAAACATTATCTTCTATTCCTTGCTGGATTTCTGCCACATTATTTCCCCTATTAAAATTACTTCTGAGATCTATATTCCTAAATTCATTAACCGCAGGAAAACTATTCTCATTTTCAAAGAACCGATAGCCTAACATTCTTCGTCCACCATTTAGAGAAGAAGCCTTAAAACCAGTTTTAGTAAGATTCTCATTAAAGTTTTGTCGAATGATAATTTTAAAGTCATTCCTAGGATCTCTTACGTCGTAGTCGCCATAAGTTAGCTCGAAATTCACCTGTTGGTGACTTTGCCAAAAAGCTGGATCTTGGGATCTTAGCACTTGTATAGAAACACCTACCCTATTATCTAAAACCCTAAACCGTAGTAAAGCAACCGGAGAATCAGACAGCCTATTTTCATAAAGTAGAAGTTCGTAATTACCCGAAATTTTTATCTCCGGTAAAACAAATCCATAATGGAAGTAGGGAATTTTAGTGTTTTGAGAAATTTCATAATCATTAATAATGAAATCATTATAGGCATTCAAAAATTCGAGATCTCTGAGTTTCGAAGGTGTCCAGTCCAGGTTACAATGTTGAATTTTGACATGGAACTGTCTATAACTTGCTCGTAAATCATCAAACTCTAATACCATCTCGGAGGTTCCATTTAATGTCAAAACCTGGCTACTCATTCCTGCTGGGATCGTTCCATCTCCAAAGGTATACAGCTGTACCGTTTTCAGATCAGGATCAAATATTTTATGCTCGATAGGATTATTTGTTTGTCCCAAAGCAGTGAAAAAAGTAAATATGAAATAGGATATAAGTAAAGAATTCTTCATGCCATTTTTAAAACCCCTTTAGTTGTGAAAAAGTGCTTTAAATTTGGTTAAAGTTTATTAGATGGGATTCTTTTATAACTAGAAAATAGCCTTTACTTTATTTCCGCAGGATGGCACCGACCATTTTCCTTTTGTGAACAAGAATCATTCAGTTTAAAACGCCATATCGTTGGTAATGACTATAACATGCTACTTGTATTGTTCCTATAGATTCATACCATAAGACGATTATGTCATTAAAGCTTTTGTAGTTATTTCTAAAGTACTTTGGGAAACGTCTATTGATTTTTTGAGTTCTACCAAATGGAATACATCAACGAATAGATTGATAACAACTTCAGTTCCCATTCATGCGACGGGAAATGATCATTAAAGACCTGAACATGGTCTTCAATCTCCTTAAACTCATGGATAGCGATTCCGAAATTAGCTTAAAAAATACCAGTTCTTTAAGTCTAAAGTTCTTCCATTTTAGCTTCCCAGTTTTCATTTGCTTTTTGGAGATTAAATTTCACTTTCACATAGCGTTTGTTTTCTTGAGAAAGTTTCTCTGGATTTGAGAAAGTCTCCTCGCTTGCTAGTTTCTTCTCAATTTTAGCTTTATGTGCTTCTAGATCGCTTATTTTATCTTCAAGCGATTCTACCTCTTTTTCTAACTTTTTAACTTCGTCATTTGACTTATCTCTATGCTCATTCTTTTTTGGAGCATTTTTGATTTTTATATCCTCAGCAGTTGGTTCCGAAATTATACCTTTTGCTTCACGTTCTTCTATCCAAATATTATATTCAGCTAGAGTACCGGGATAAACCTTTATTTCATTATCGTCTATATACCATATCTTATTAGCCACTTGTGATACGAAATGCCTGTCGTGAGAAACAACGACATAGGTACCTTCATATTGACTCAAGGCTTGAACCAGAATATTCACCGACTGCATATCTAAGTGATTTGTTGGCTCATCAAGTAATAAAAAATTAGCTTCAGAAATTAGGACTTTTGCCAAAGCAACTCTAGACTTTTCCCCTCCAGACAATACTTTTATTTTCTTAAAAACATCTTCTCCTCCAAACAAGAAGCAGCCAAGCACAGATCTTAATTCTGTTTCTGATTTAGTAGGATCAGCGTATCTTAACTCATCTACCAAGTTTTCATTGATATGCAGCGACTCCAATTGATGTTGGGCGTAAAAAGAAAATTTCACATTGTGACCTAAAATTCTTTTCCCATTCATATCCTCTGTACCTGCTATTATCCTAAGAAGGGTAGATTTCCCTTTACCGTTTGCTCCTATGAGAGCTATCTTGTCACCACGCTCTATATGTGCCGTAGTATTTTTAAGGATAACATTTTCGCTGTAGGCCTTAGATATATTCTCCAAACGCATCACATGACGGCCTGGCTGTGTTCCAAATTTAAAACGGAAATGGACTTTTGCATCCTCACTCATCACCTCATCTATCTTGTCTAGCCTCCCTAAAGCTTTTACCCTAGACTGTACCTGACGAGACTTTGTCGCCTTTGCTTTAAATCGCTCGATGAACCTTTCAGTCTGCCTTATTTGAGCCTGTTGATTTTCATATGCTCCTTTCTGAACTTCATTTCTGAGCTCCTTTTCTTCCAAAAAGAAAGAATAATTACCTGCATAAGGAACTAGTTTGGCGTTAGAGACCTCCACTGTAGAGGTCGTCACATTATCCAGAAAAGCCCTATCGTGAGAAACCACGATAACGGCATTCTCATAGTTCAGAATGTATTTCTCTATCCATTCAATGGTCGGCAAGTCTAAGTGGTTCGTAGGCTCATCTAAAAGCAACACAGAAGGCTTCTGCAGAAGTAGTTTGGCCAACATAACACGCATACGCCATCCACCCGAAAATTCCTTTAAAGCCCTTTTTAACTCATGTGTCTTGAAACCCAGTCCTTCTAAAATCTCTTCCGCTCTTGCATGAATCGTATAGCCACCAAGCATATCAAACTCCTCCTGAAGCTCCCCTAGTTTGTTGACCAGCTTGTCTGTGTAGTTTTCTTCCATCTGGAGCAATACCTGATCTATTTGACTTTGCAGCTTCAGTTCTCTGTCAAAGCCCTGCATAGCTACGTCTAGAATAGATTCTTCGGACTCATAAGAAAGTAAATCCTGATTCAGAAACCCAAAAGAGACATCACCGGCTTTTGAGATAGTACCTCCATCTGGCTGATATTCACCTACGATCAGTTTCAATAAGGTTGATTTCCCCTTACCATTAAGGCCAATTAAGCCTATTTTATCCTTTATTTTGACCTGTAAGCTGGCTTCTTCAAAAATAGCCCTGCCTCCGAAATAAAAAGAGAGATTGTGAATGGTTAACATTCGCTAAATAATAATTTGAAATGAGCCTGTAAAAGTAGAGAGACTGCGGGGGAATAAAAAGTGTGGCTTATTATGTCAATAAACTTTAACATAATAAGACAAAATCATGAGAGAAAACCTTTCTACTTATTAATAGCTGTTGGCACAAAAAGACCTATCACCCCTGGAAAGCTGTCATTAGCATTTATCTCCACTTCTGGGTAAAGAAATCGCTGAGGAATAGTATTGGCCAAGCTACTCTTAACAGGCACATCTAAAAGGTTTTGTGTCCGTCTTATGTCATTATATACCTGAGGTGAACCTACCATAGTGATGTATTTTTCTTCTAAAATAACCTTCAGAAGTGTATTGCCACCAATGGCTACTTCAGGAAATTCTGCACTATACTTTTTCGCCAATTCGTTTCTGATTGCATTAAAAGACTTTCTAGCAGCAGTCGCATCATTTAGCCTCAATTCACTTTCAGCTAGTATAAATTGATTTTCGTACCAATCTGCGATTGGAAATTCCGATGCCTGACCGAAATAGCCTTCCTCACCGTAGTTCAATTCGTTGCCAGAAAAATAATGGTTAAAACGAGCCTCTTCGCCGGGAGTAAATAAAATACGACCAATAGAACTATCTGAAAGATTCAGCAATTTCCTCAAATGTGACCGAGTAGCGGTTAAATAACCTCCTCGCTGTTCTATCCCAAACTGATAGAACAAATTTCCTTGACCTGCCAAATTTGAGTGAAACGCCATTAAGCTTCTATCAACTCTTGAAATGCCCAATTTGGCCTCATCTCTTGCCTGTGCATAATCCTTAACCAACAGGTAGTAACGAGCCTTTAACGTATGAGCCACTTCCGACCATAGAGCACCATTTGCCACAAAAACAGGACTTCCATAAAAATCAGCCACACGGGCATTACCCACATTGCCTATTCCTTCAGAAAGAAGATTTTGTGCAGCTTGCAACACATCCACTTGCTTATCAAAAGCAGGATGAGGAAAATCTACCGGCAAAGCACTTTGAGAATAAGGTACATCACCAAAAAGAGCCGCTAGTTCTGCCCCCATAACGGCCTCTACAATTTGAGCCACACCTAATAATCTTGTATTACCAGACTCTCTTGCTTTTTCTTGAACAATCCTAGTTTGAGCTATGCCTCCTGCATAATTGTTATTCCAAATACCGTCAAAATCTGATGATTTAACATCATAAACTTCGT
>JBNMFK010000018.1:0-21685 GCA_051269965.1 Algoriphagus sp.
CATTTTCAGCTTGGTTTCCATTTCTTCAGTTAAGGGCATTTTAGGTTCCATGATAAATTCCATAGAAACCGTAGTTGAATTTTTACTTTCAGTAAACAAAGACCACTTAGCCCCTGCCATTTTTGCTATTTCTGGAGCTCCATTGGTGATGTTATATGTTAAGGTGTATTCAGCTGGGTCAAATGCTGTAAGTTCCTGTACTGTATTCCCTCTATCTGTAGTGGTATCTCGAAGAGAATAATCAAGTCCGTTAAATTTTGCTTCACCTCCTGGCTTAGATGTTTTAAAATTGCTAGACCACCTATCAGCGTATCCAAACTGGTTGCCCATAACTTCCCACACCTCTTGTATCGGATTTTTGATTATTAGTTCTACTTTAATGTTCATGATATACGATGTTTTAGTTATTAATAATGTTATTATATCGGTTGGATACAGAAACTATTGAAGTGTGACAAAAGGACAAAAAAAAGCCAACCATATGAATAATGGTTGGCTGTAAGACTGTCTATATGTAGGTGTTTTATTTCCCACTTATTTCATCAAAGTACTTATTATAATTGGAGTCATTCACCAGTTTATGAATGATGGATTCTTTATCTACGGGTTTCTTAGTGGGGTGATCTTGGAAAAACTCAATATACTTTCTATCAACTTTGTCAGCGACTTCATCAGCTACTTTGTCGGCGTATTCAGCTATGGTTGAACTGAATTTAGGATCAAAAAGCTTCTTGTCTGTTTGCATTTTCCCTGCAGCCTCCATGGCTTTTGCTTTTTTAGAACACCGACATGGGTTGTCAAGATTCACGAGTCCACATTGTTTATTCATAAAAGCATGAAATTCTTTTCTCGTACGTGATAATTTCTTTCTAAAGTTATCCCTACTTACTTCGAATATTTCAGCACCAAGGTTATGATCAATTTGAAAAACATCTCCCAATAAATAAATCAATCGTTGCTCTCTTGTTAAACACATAAGCATTCCAGACATGCAGCGAACTCTTGCTGTTTTAGTTCGGTCAATTTGCTCTTCTTCTTCTTCAGCCGTAAGTTCTGAGCTTGGAATAGCATTGAGCTTGGAAGCAAAGTCATCAAAACTCTCCCATTTATCTTCCATAGGTCTCCTTTTGGTTTGCATAAATTCGTTAAATACGATTCTATAGAGCCATGTTCTTAGAGAGCTATTTCCTTTAAAAGTAGATAGTTTAGTAATGACTTTTATAAGCACTTCTTGGGTAAGGTCACTTGCTTCTTCTTTATTGTCAGTAAATTTCCAAGCGACATTATAAATGAAGGATTCATGTTTTACTATTAGTTGGTTTAAAGCATTTTTACTTCCGTCATTAGCTTGTTCAATGAGCTGTTGGTCGCTTGCCTCATCATAACTTCCAGAGAGTGGATTTTTCATAATGTCTTTTCTATTTGATACAATGTTTTCTATTTGATACAATGTTTCTGAATATGTGACAAACTTTTGAAATCATACACAACGGGTCGGCTAAACGCCGTAGCGACCGAATGGAAGCTATTGTTTAGCTATTAGGTGTGGCTTGGATGGTGAATTTAGTTCTTTAAGAGAACAATCCAAAGGGTGTAAGATTAGGTATCGCCGACTGGTCGTCCGCGATCCATAATCATGGGAGTTGTTACCCCAAGCTAATTAAGCTTTAAGGGTGGGTGGGTTGACTGACTATCCGAAGTTATCGGACCGCCGAAGGGGTTAGACAACGTTGTCTATATTGACCACAATTCCATTGGGGACAGCAACTACATATCGAGGCTATTAGATCAGATGAAGTAACACATACTGCTAGAAGTCTAAAGCTTATCAATGAGACCATACTAAAGGTATCCATTAACAAGTCCATGACTAATTTAGCAAGATTAGTGATTTCCAAAACATGCTACAGGCATGTATAATTCGCTCTTCAAGGCATCGGTTGTAGTGATAGTCAAATTAGATAAAAGCTCCTAGGAACGATACAGGAGCAACAAGAACACCATATTCTTGGATTTAATACCTGTGGCTTTATCCTCAAGTTTCACTACTTAACTCCTTTGAATTGGGATTTCAGTAGACTTTTAGCGTAGTGGTTGTTAGAATATAAGAATTTAGAGTATCGACTAGATACGCACTAGAACTCAAATAAAAAAACCAATCATCTAATAATAAGATCGTTGAGGTGTGTGCTTGTGGACCTGCAGGAATTTAAACCTAGACAAGAAGTCTAATTGAATGTTTTGGTATGAAATCGTGATAAATGACTATGTATATCCTTACTTTGGTTGTGATGTAACGGTGGATTTAAGAATAGTAGCCGATTTCGGGCTTGATATTCTTCAAATTATTTGAAAGTTAAAGCAGGCTATACCTTTTAATTAATTTATTGGCTATTATTTGTGTGTGTGTGGAGTTACCAGATTACTGCATTTTGACATTTAACAGTTTTTTTAAGTCCACTATTAATTCTGGATGTTTGTCCGCTACATTTTTGGTTTCATTTTCAGTAGATGTATGATCATATAACTCTGCAAAACCATCATTAGGAATTATCATTCTGTGAGTTGTTGTTCTTATGGTCTTAGCGTTTTTCCAATAAGCTATGGCAGGATGACCCGCGGTATTCGGATTTTCTATTATTTCTTTCAAGGATACACCTTGTGCAAAACTAGGTGCATCAACTCCTGCTATATCGCATAACGTTGGAAAGATATCAAGTGTTTCTACGATGGCATCAGTTTTAGTGCCTTTACTGTTCATTCCTGGATAGTGAATTATCATTGGTGAACGCAACGATTCTTCAAACAAACTATGCTTTCCCCAAATGGCATGTTCGCCTAAGTGCCAACCATGGTCACCACAAAAGACAACAATGGTGTTTTTATCAGCTCCTGTACGTTTCAATTCTGCAAGAACTTTTCCCACTTGTGCGTCGGCATAACTAAAACTCGCCGCATAATGGCGTCGCACATCATCAGCAAAATTAGTATCACTATTTGGGTTTTTACCCCAACGGTTATATTTCATAAATTCATTAGAATCATGCCATGTAGTTTTCCCTTCTGGTTTTTGTGGGTGCTCTATTGCGGGAATTTTAACGCCCTCGTATCTCTCAAAATATGATTTTGGTGCTCCAAAAGGTAAGTGTGTTTTAATTATTCCTACAGCTAGGAAAAACGGTTTGTCAGTTTCATTCGTCAATTCATTTAGTTGTTTTAAAGCCTCATTCGTAATTAACCCATCGGGGTAAGTAGTATCGTCTCCAACGGTGGTTTGAAAAACGTCCATATCTCCACTTTTTACTCTAATTTCACCATTGGTCAATCCGTGCATCATTCCACGGGGATGCTCCCATTCCGCTACCGGCATAAGATGTTTGTCCCACGCTTTGGGGATTTCAATTATAGTGCTATCATTCCAATCCTTACCACCCCTTCCTCCAGGATGATGAGAGACTTTTCCAACCGAAACTGTTGTATAACCATGTGTCCTAAACCACTCTGGCATACTTGGTTCCATGGTTGTTCCTTGTGCTATTTTATTTGCTCGTTCGAATAGTACGTCGTTACCTGCGGAGGACCCTTATTGACCTGTTAATAAAGTGTAACGGGATGGTCCACAACTAGGTGCATTGACAAAATGTTTCTGAAATGAAATGCCCTCTGCTGCTAAAGCGTCAATACTTGGTGAGCTAATATATTCTGTACCAAAGCTTTTTAATTCCGAGCGAAGGTCATCGACACAAATGAGTAGAACATTAGGTTTTTGGGCGAGTTTTTTTACAACTGGTAATCATTAAGAAACATAAAACCACACAAGAAATTGGTATTAATTTTTCTATTTTCATTATTATATGCTGTTTTGCTGTGCGTGATTTTTTTCATTAATGCCACATAACGTTCGGTGTCGTAGATATTTCGCACGGTAGCTATGCATTATACACATTAGGTGTGACTTGAATGCTGAATTTAGTTCTTTAAGAGAACAATCCAAAGGGTATAAGACTTGGCGTATTCTAAGACCTCGATATCTCCAAACTTTAAGCCGCATTTCTACTTTTAGCTAATTTGTTGGAGGAGTTATCCACATATGGATTTTGGTTTCTGACTACGGCAAACTTGCTAACCGATAAATGGAAGGGATATTTACCTATAAGTGAATATTTTATTATTACTCCGCAGAAGAGCCAACCAGATAAAAACTTCAATGTAATGCATCGAGGAATACAGCAGCTGAAAATCTGGCTAAGAGGCAGTCATTATAGTATGGATAAAAAATATTTACAAGCTACCCTGATGAATTTATGTTATAGAATCAATAGGTCTGTACATAAAGACTTCATCATAACACAAAAAATAAATAATGTTAGCCTGCAGTTGGTAAATGAGCTTTACTACAATCTAATTTATTAAATTTTTTCACAAAAAGTGTTTTTTGTACCCTTCAATTGAGTGATAAAACCAAAGTTTAGCAGTCTAAAATTAATAGTCTAATTTCAAAGAAAGGGTAAACTGTTTTTTAAAAGTATATCGGTCTTTTTTGATAGACATCGATTTTTTTTGCAAAATCAGCAAGCTAAAAAAAGAATTTCGGTACTTATGAAAGCACCGAAATTCAATTTGTTTGATACTGTAATGGATATGTTTTAAAGACAAATATCCTCTACTTTGGCCTCGAATACTGTTCCTGCTTCTGCCGTAAATCTAGGGTTTAGCTGAACGTAATTTCCAGACTTAAAGATCACAATAGAGCTTCCAGAAATTTTATTGGTAGCGTTCAGTGTTTGGCTGGCTTTCTCTGTTTTCGTTAAATTCAGTATGTCATTCAGTGGCGAGGTCAAATTAACACTTGGTGATGTGATAGACAAATTAGCAGTACTACCCAAAGACAATACTACGGGTGATGATGAACGAATCATCACTTTGTAATCTTCACTGCTAGGTAAATAGGTTGGTACCGTACAAGCTATGCTATTCGGATTAGCTGATGTCCCTATTAATATCGGATTCAAGAAACTTCCATTGGCATCAGACAAATATGCTTGGAACGCATTGCTTACATCGAAAGAACCTGTTTGATTGGTAGGGACCGTCAAACTTGATCCAACACAGAAAGCGTTTGTAGACAAAGTAGGAATACTTATTTCCCCATCTCCTCCAACGATATTGAACGGAATGATGTCTCAGGTCCCATTATCATATTGCCAAGAGCATACTCTTGGTCATATCCTCTAGCAATGAATGTGTATGAGTTCCAAAGGAGAATGTATCTTGATGATTCTTAATTTGTTTCGTAGGCTCTAAATGGTACATAGTTATCCAAAAAGTATTGACTATTTAAGGTTCCAGACAATTGGTATTTCACACTTTCTATAACTGGTAATTGGCAATTATTCAACGCTATCACCGACATTGGTCGGGTAGCAGAATATTGAACTTTTAATCCTGGTACTAGTTGTGCTATGATTTCAGGATTTATATCAGAGTAAGCTAAATAGTAGGTCATCCCCGGAGCACTACAATCGATATTAACTTCTGTAGTTGCTGTTCCAGAGCAGGCTCCATTTTGTATCGTCACATTATAGGTGCTCGCACTTTCTGGTGTCACATTGCCTATACACGGTGCTGCAAGCATGCTCCTAAACTCATTTGGGCCTGTCCACGAATAACTTGGTCCACCGGTGGCTAATAAATTAACATCATCTTTTTCATTGTAAGACCCATCGTTTGAAGCCGTCACTACCAAATCTTCCTCAACAAAGACAACTGCTGTAGTGCCTGTAGCTGTACAGCCATTGCTGCCCGTTACCTTCACTGTATAAATTCCCGCTGAGCTTACCGTAGCCAATTGATTTGTTCCTAATCCATTTGACTAAGAATATGAAGCTCTTCCTACCGAGGCCGTTTTAATTGTGGAGCCCACTGCACACGTCAGGGTATCTGAGCCTATAATGCTCACCCTTGGGACCGTAATATCTTGCGTCACTACCGTACTTGCTGTAGCTGTACAGCTATTGGCTCCTGTTACCGTTACGGTATAGCTGCCTACCGAGCTGAAACTTTGTGTGGCATTCGTACCTAAAATACTACTGCCATCTGACCAGGAATAAGTGCAACGGCTGTGCTGTTCTATTTACCGAAGTAGCAGTACAGGTCAAATTAGCTATACCTGTAATACTGACTGTCGGGAAAGAACTTGAATCGCAATCTCCCACACCGCTGATAGTAAATGTATAAGGGTTCTGATCTCCGCCATCATTAGCTATGCTCACCGCGGCTGTTTTTAGGCCTACGGATGTTGGGTTAAAAGTGATTTTAACGGTAGTGGTTACATAAATACTTATTGGAGTTGTGGCTTGCTGCGAAACTGTAAAATCCGACGAAACGCTAAACGCATCAATTCTAGATTCAAAGAGCTTTCACCATGTGATTGATAATAATAACTAGAACGATTTATGCCTAATAATTCACACTGTTTGGGAATGACTAAAGAATGACCCTTGATTATCATCCTCCTTCGTTTATTTAATGGCTTTACTTCAAGGTTTCTTCTAAAAAGTCTATGGCTGCTTTTTACTCACCGATGATGCGAATAAGCTTTTCTTTTTTTGTCTTCCGTTTCTGTTTTTTTATTCTTGATTTTAGTACTAAATACATTCTCACCATCCGACAAAAATGTTCGTTTCCAAAGACTGATTTGTTGAGGAGAAACTTTGTACTTCTGGACTAGTTAGGTAAGTAATTCTCGCTTTTTCAAAGATTCTAAAACCACCATCAATTTTAATTTTGATGTATCCCGATAGTTACCGGGATTCTTCTGACTATAATATAGTAAATTTAAGATGAAAAATTATCTTAAATTATTGTCCAGTTTGAGGGGAGATCATCACTATTAAAAAATAGTGTGTAATTGCATATATCCGTATTTAATAACTTGAGGATAAATTGATTTCTCATCAATCCAAAAGTTTCTATTTTGGGAGAATTGGTATGAGGCTATATGATTATAAGCAACGATCCGCGAAAATATTAAAGACTTTGTTGGATGTGTTTTTGGTCTTAGACCAACACATGGAAAAGATTTTAGCAGGAGTATGGCTATTGGCGATACTCCTGCTAGTGGCTATTCTTAATTTAATAATACTTTTTCGACGTATTTACGATAATAATGATTTTTTCTCACCTCAAAGCGACCGTCTCAAAATAAAAGGCAGACAAGTTTTTTACCAAAAGTAACAGTTTCTCATAGCTAGTTGGTTTTACTAGATAAGCTGAGGCCCCCAAAGTATAGGCCATTTTTATTTCTCCTTCTGCACTAGAAGTAGAAATAATAAGTACTGGGATATGGCTAAGATTGGTATCAAATCTGATTTGTTTTAATACTTCTCTACCATCAATTTTTGGCATATTTAAGTCCAAAAGAATTAGATCGGGCAGTGTGTTTTCCTTCAGATGCGTAAGTAGTTGCTCTCCATCCGCTACAAAAGTTACTTGGCAGGGAGACTGGTTTTCTTTGAATGCTGATTTTAGAAGAAGCTGATCGTCTAGGTCGTCTTCTGCAATTAAGATTTTTGGTGTTTTTTTCATGGATTTATTGAGATTGCGGAAAATATAAATGTAGTGTGGCACCCAAATTTAATTTTCCTTCGGCATCAATTTCGCCCTCATGGTTTTGCATAATACGGCTACAAATAGAGAGGCCAATACCGGTTCCTTGAACTTCTGCTGTTTTGCCTAATCGGCCAAAAATAGTAAACATTTTTTCTTTAAAGTCATTGTCAAAACCCCTTCCGTTATCTCTTATGGCTATATGATGGTATTTGAACCCTTTATCCCCTTTCCATTTAATAACTTCATAGTTTCTTACAGAAACCTTAGAGATGCCTTTGTCTTTTCTGAATTTGATGGCGTTGCCAATCAGATTCTGAAAAAGTTGATGTAATTGTCCTGAATGTCCTTGAATGGTCGGTAGTTTGGTTGTAGTAATCTGAATTTTTTGCTCTCTTATAACCTCATCAAACTCGGCGAGACTCTGCTCTACAATTTCATTTAAATTGACAAATTGAAAAGTAGGCTTCTCGGATAATAGTCTTGATAGTCCCAGTAAGTCTTTTATTAATGCAGTCATTCGTTCTGCTGAGAGGTTCATTCTGCGAAGCATATGAGAGGCTTCATCATCCAAATGTCCTGAATGGTCCGCCAAAAGTTTCCCGCTAAATAGTCTAATTTTCCGAAGCGGTTCTTGCAAGTCGTGAGAGGCCACATAGGCGTATTGCTCCAGTTCCTTATTTGATGTATTTAGTTCCTTTACGCTCTCTTCTAGCAGCTTTGTAGTTTTGTCTCTTCGTTTTAATTCATCATTGATTAGTGTAAAGGAATAAATTAAAATTCCCATGGCTATCAAGGCCAAAATAAAGAGTAAAAAAGGGGCAAACTGCTCTTCGAATTCTTTGATTCTAAGTCGCTTCCTTAAAAGTTGATTTTCGTGTGTATTAATGATTTCTAAAATAGCAAAGTAAGATTTATTTATAGCTTGATTATCATCAATAAGCTCAAGCTGTTCAAACTTGAATTCGGCTTTAGAAGTATCATTTAGTATTTCTACTAAAAGGCTTTGAATACGATTATTGGCTTCTATCTCCAACTTTTTGATGTAAAACTGATGGATTTTACTATCTCTGGTGAGTTTTTTGAACTCTTGTATTGTATGCCTCAAAGAGTCTTTTTCTTGTTGAAAGTTATTGTAATACGTAGTGTCTTTTGTGATAAGATAAGTTCTTTGCTCTGCAATGGAAGTATTAAAGCCAGCCCGTAAATTAGAGATCGCAAGTAGCACTTTATGGCTATTGTCCACAATGTTGGTGTACTTATTAAAAGTACTGAGGCGGTCATAAGTCAAAAGACAAAGGAGAAAAAGTACCCCAAGGGAAATGCCAAAGATTAAATTAACAAGCTTTTTTTTCATTCTATTTTGTCGAAAGGTCTCGTTTTGGGGAATTTATTCCACACCTGAACTTTGTCTTACTTTTTTGAGGGGTATACATCTTTTTTTTATGAATAGATAAAGTATAGATAGTTAATGGTTTAGGTATGAGTTAATTGATTAAGATGAATCAATAACTATTCTCGGTCTCTAATTTGAATTGATTAAGCTACAAAAGAATCTACCATGCTCAAGCAGAATATAACTCTTAATCAAAAACAGTCTTTAAAGATAAGCCCTCGTCAGATTCAATTCTTACATTTTCTTCAATTAAATGCAGAGGAAGTAGAAGATCGGATAAAGGAAGAATTGGAGACTAACCCCATGCTAGAACTTTCGATAGAAGAAAATCCTGATACCGTTTTATTTCCTTTCCAAAGTAGAAAGACAAGTTCTCAAAACATACAAACTTTTGATAGCCAGCAAGCAAATGCGACGAATATCCGGACAGAGTTAAAAGAACAATTTAGGTATACAGTCCATTGTGAAGAAGAAGGAAGGATAGCAGATTTTATCATTGACTCGGTAGACGAAAAAGGTTTTCTTAAAAACTCCGTCGATGAATTAGAGGATATTCTTTCTTTTGGGTTGAGACAATTTTTAGAATCTGACACCATAAAAAGAGTTTTAAAGAAAATAGGGGACTTACAGCCCTTAGGTGTTGGCTCTCCAAACCTTCAAAACTACCTCTTAAATCAGGCCAAAGTATTGAACTTTGATACGGAAGCTCTAGGTCTTCTAGAAAATTATTTAGGACTTTTAGGCAAGCATAAATATGATGAAATTATGATGATGACGGGTCTTTCTCACGCATCATTGAAAGTATATTTAACTAAAATATCAAGCTTAAAACCTTATCCTTTTTATGGCATTGATGTTGAAAACTTAGCAGAATTAGAAAATGTTATTCCTGAGTATATGGTAGAGCTAAGAGAGGGTTGCTTGGTATTTGGGACATTGAGTAAAGTAGGTAAAAAACTCGTTTTCAATAAGTATTACGGTCTACAGTTTAGTAGTCAAAAGGATAAGTCCTTGTCAAAGTTTTTGCTTCATAAAAAAGATACCGCTATTTGGTTTATACACGCTTTAGAAGAACGTGAGAAGTGTATGAATGTATGTATCCAAGCAGTTGTAGGGCTTCAAGAAGAGTATTTTAAATCTGGAAATTCAGCTGATTTACGTCCTATGATTTTGAAAGATGTCGCTGCCATTACAGGTAAAACGATATCGAGTATCTCTAGAGTTACAAGTCAAAAATATGTTCAAACCCATTTTGGCTTGGTTTCAATGAAAAGTCTTTTTACCGAAGGAATTCAACGATACGATGGACAATTAATCAGTAATAAAGAAGTTCAAGAAATTGTAAGTAACTTAGTTGTTGACGAGAATAAACAATATCCACTTACAGATGTTGAGATTTGCGATAAAGTGGCTTTGAATGGTTTTGCGTTAACTCGCAGAACAATCACTAAATATCGTGAGTGTATGAATATTCCGGTTTCTAAACTCAGAAGAGTACTCTAACCTATGTATAAAATTCTTGTAGTAGACGACGACAAAGATATCTGTCTCTTGATGCATCGTTTTTTAAGTAAAAATGGCTATGATGTAGAAACGGCAACTTCTGGGTTGCTTGGTCTTAAGGCATTAAAAGACTATAAACCAGACCTTTTGCTAACAGACTTTAAATTGGGAGATATAGATGGCATTGAGGTTTTAAAGAAAGCCAAAGAATTTATGCCTGAATTGCCGGTCATAGTTATTACGGGCTATTCGGATATTAAAGTAGCCATAAGTGTTATGAAAATGGGTGCTTTCGATTATGTAACCAAGCCCCTTTTTCCAGATGAAATCTTATTGAATATTAGAAAGGCATTGTCTGAAGAAAATGTGATCGTACAAACAATGGCTGTTTCAAAAAAGGAAAAGAAGGCTCCCTATATTTTTGGGAAGAGTGCTATAGCCAAAAAACTCATGAAGCAGCTTGATTTAGTAGCACCAACAAACTTTAGCATCATTATTTACGGAGAAAGTGGTTCTGGAAAGGAAGCTATAGCTAAGACTATACATGAGAAAAGTAAAAGAAAAAATGGTCCATTTATAGCTATGGACTGTGGAGCAATTTCAAAGGAATTAGCAGGTAGCGAGCTTTTTGGACATGAAAAAGGGGCTTTCACTGGGGCCTTAAATCAAAAAATAGGACATTTTGAATTGGCTAATGGCGGGACACTTTTTCTAGACGAAGTTGGAAACCTTTCTTACGAAGTGCAGGTCTCTTTGCTTCGTGTGGTGCAGGAGCAAAAAGTGAAACGCATTGGCGGTAATAAAGAAATCAATCTGGACGTAAGGATTTTAGTAGCGAGTAATGAGAAGCTAAGTGAGGCGATATTAGAAGGAAGGTTTAGGGAAGATTTATATCATAGATTTAACGAGTTTAGTTTAGAAGTGCCTGCTCTAAGGGATAGGGATAATGATATTTTTGAGTTTGCTGACTTTTTCTTAGCGGCGATCAATAAAGAATTAGCTAAAGAAGTTAAAGGTTTTTCAGAGGATGTTAAGGGCCATTTTATGAGTTACCCATGGTACGGTAATTTGAGGGAGTTAAACAATGTAATTAAAAGAGCTACACTATTAACAGAAGGAGCCTTAATAGAATCTGGTAGTTTACCGTTCGAGATTGTGAATCATGAGAAAATGCTTTTTGTAGAAAAAAAAGCATTAGAAAGACCAAAGAAGTTGAGCGATCGCTTAAAAATGGCTGCATCTGAAGCGGAGTATGAAATGATTATAGAGGTTCTTAAAAAGGTAAATTTTAATCGAAGTAAGGCGGCTAATATGCTAAATATTGATAGGAAAACACTTTATAATAAAATGAGAAAAATGAATTTATGAGGGTTTAGAAATGAGCCCGTTTCCTGAATTCAGATTTAAACTGAATATGAACGAGAAGCTAAAAAATAGTAACATGCCAGAAGAACTTCAAATGCTTCAAAATGAGTTTGATGAATTCATTTACTTGGCCTCCCACGACTTGAAAGAGCCAGCGAGAAAAATAATGATATTTGGAGATCGCCTAAGGACAAGTTTGGATGGAAAATTAAACGACGAAGAAAAAGATTTTTTTGAGCGAATGATGAGTGCCGCTGATAGGCAGCAGTCTATGATAGATGACCTCCTGAAGCTGTCTAGGTTAAAGACTTTAGACTTTAAAAAGGAGAAAATATTACTTCATGAACTTATTGATGAGTTAGATACAGGGACTAATACAGACTTTTCATACAATTGTCCGAAAGTAGCGTATGGTGATAGAGTTCAACTTAAAATTGCGGTACAAGAGATTATAGAAAATGCAATAAAGTTTTCAACAGGGAAACCTCACATAAGGATATCAACTAAATCTATATTCTCTACCGTAATCGCTTCAAAAGGATTGAACCCCTCTCGGAATTATGCCTACCTAATATTTTCAGATAGTGGAATAGGATTGTCTCCTGAGTACCTTGAACATGTTTTCAGACCTTTTTATCGAATAAATGGAAGGGCTGAATACAAAGGTGCTGGAATGGGATTAGCCATTACCAAAACAATAATAGAAAAAATGGGCGGTGTCATATGGGCAGAACAGTCAAATGGTAGGGGCACTTCTTTTCATCTTTTATTACCTGCTGCTTAAATGGCAAATATGGTTCATATTCTGTTGGTAGAAGATGATGACGACGACTTCCTAATTGCAAGGTCGGTTCTTCGTGAAATACCAAATTTAAACTTTAAACTAGATTGGCTTAAAAGCTTTGATGAAGCAAAGGAAACAATTGCCTCAGAGAGGCATCACTTATACCTTTTTGACTATTTATTAGGCCGTAATTCCGGCCTAGATTTATTGAAAATTCTTAAAGAAAAAGATGAAGATTTACCTGCGATCCTTCTCACGGGAAAAGGAGATGCTAGAATTGATCAAAAGGCTATTGAATTAGGGGCATATGATTATTTAGAGAAAAGCACTTTTAACGCGGGTGAACTTGGTCGGAGTATAAGATACGCCTTAAAGCATGCTAACACGCTAGCAGCACTTAGGGCAAGCGAACAAAAATATCGGCGTGTTTTTGAGCATTCAAAAGAGATAATTTTTATTGCTAATGAAGATTTTAACATTGTGAATGTGAGTAAAACAGTGTCAGACTTTACGGGTTACACACCTTCAGAAGTCTATAGCATGCAAAGTCATGAGTACTTTGAAAATCCTCTACAAATAATAAAAATGCAAGACCTTATGGTTAAGGATGGAAGTATTAAGGACTTCCAAATACATTTAAAGGCTAAAAATGGTGAGGTTAAGACTGGATTGGTTTCTTGTGTTTTGGAGAACAAAGGAGCTGGTAAGTTCTTTCTCCATGGGATCTTTTCTGACCAAACAGAAAAAATAAAAGCGGAACGAGCATTAACACAAAGTCGAAAATTAGAATCAACCGCAAGGCTTATGCAGGTATTGGCTCATGAGGTGCGAAATCCATTGATGAACATTAATTTCGCTTTGGATAGCCTCAGTGATAAAACAAAAGAAGAGGACGAGGAAGTACTTGAAATTATCCAGCGAAACGCCAAAAGAATAGATACACTCATAAACGAGGTGCTTCATGCAGCTTCTGAAAAGGCCATTGAACGAAGGTCCACTAACTTAAGCGATATCATAGAGACAGCCTTGGCCAAAGTCCTAGATAGAGCCCGAATCCGGCAGGTACAGATTGAAAGCGCGATAGAAGGTTGCCCGAGGGTTTTACTCCATCCAGAACAAATTAGTACGGCACTTGTAAATATTCTCATAAATGCTATAGAAGCTTTAGAAAATCGACTTGAGCCTAAAGTGAAACTACATAGTTATCGTGAGGGCGAGCAGGCTGTAATTATTATTTCAGATAATGGCATTGGTATGGATGAGGCACTTCAGACCATGCTCTTTGAGCCATTTTATACGGCCAAAACGAACGGTGTGGGCCTAGGACTGGCGGCCACTCTTGGTATATTGAAAGCTCATGAGGCTGAAATAGAGGTAAAGTCTGAGGTAGGGATTGGGTCCATTTTTACACTGAGATTCAACGTCGTTAAACAAGACTAGGGGAGGTTGTCTACATCAAAACGCCATTATGAGGCTCTATACCTTTTGGTAAGTCTGTTTCTCCCAACATCTCTCTTAAATCTATCTCAATAGTACGGCAAAGTGAATACATCGGGATATCATTTCCGAGTCCTTCAAAGGGGTTTTCAGAATAATCACCCACGAGCTCCATAACGAGATATACCCAAGCTATAAGAATAGAAAAGGGAATAGAAAGTAAAAAGCCCCAGTCACTCACTTTAGAAAATTCGGAGACCATTCCAAAAGGCAAAAGAAATATAAAAATGCCTACAAATATGGCACTTACGGCACCATATTGACGTGGCAGCGGAAATTTTTTGATGCGTTCGCATTTACCTTGATGTACATAAAAGTCGGTCATGATTTTTTGCAGCGCCATATGCCTGAAATCATCTATGAGTCCTTGCTCTCTTAATTCTTTCAAGTGTTGGCTTTGAAGATCAATGAGTTGTGTAGCAGAATTTTTCTTTTGATTAATCGCCGAATAGCTCTCGCCACCTAAGAGGTCTTCTATACGTTTTTCTATTTGCTCCGTCTCTTTTTCTCCTATGCCAAACCTCTTCATCTTTTTACGAGTAGCTGCAGCGACCAAAGTGTGCTGTTGGATATGCTCCCATGAAGTGGGTATCAAGAGCTGTCTTCTGAGGATATAGAGCCAAGAAATATGACGGTGAATCAAAGTTTGGTGAATCGGACCCAGCGGTTTTTTGTCTTCCGAAAACTGATGGCTTACAAATCCTTTGACCGTACTTCCCCATGCTCGACTACTGTTAACTATGGCTCCCCATATTTTTCGAGCTTCCCACAGCCTATCATATGCCTGATTATTTTTAAAGCCTATATAAAAAGCTACTGCAGTACCTATTATGGCTATTGGAGTCCAAGGAATATGAAGCCATTGTAAATTGAAAAACTCATAACTAAAGGATACGGTTATTACCCACACAGAAAGCCAAATTAAGTGGCCGCCAGTAAAAGCCATTATACCTTTAAAAGAGAAATTTTTCTGGATGAACATGACAGATAGTTTAAGGTTTATGGCCGTTAACACGGTTTGTTTCTATTTCAATATTTCGCTAATCAGAGCTAAGGAAATCTAAAGGTATTTAATATTTGTCAGTTTTTCAGATTCCTCCCAAAGGCGTTCGGATACCGCTTCGTCTTTTGAAAACTTCTTAAAACGAGCTAAGCCGGCTTTACCATTCATTTCTCTAAAGCCCGTAGGTCCAAAATACTGGCCACCTTTCACGTCTTTTCCTAATGCAGCTAATAATGTGGGCAAAGCAGCTGAGGCAGGTTTGTGAATCATGAACATAAACAATGGCGTCAATGCTAACTGAAGAATTTTAGGGATATGCTGGGATAAGTTAGTGTTTGACACACCTGGATGAGCGGCCACAGATAATGTTTTGCTTCCTTTTTTGTCAAGTCTTTTTTGAAGCTCAAAGGCATACATCAGGCAGGCTAATTTACTTTGGCTATAGGCCTCCATTTTGGAGTAGTTTTTTTCGCTCTGCAAATCGTCAAAGTTTATCTTTCCGGACTTATGAGCTATGGAGCTTAATGAGACTATCCTAGATTCAGATGTTTTCTCTATCGTATCCAAAAGTAAACCAGTGAGTAGGAAGTGTCCAAAATAGTTAGATCCCATTTGGAGTTCAAAGCCATCCTCTGTCTTTGAATAAGGCGGAATCATAATACCAGCATTGTTTATAAGGAGGTCTAGTTTTTCGTGCTGCTTTAAAAAAGAGGCCGCAAATGCCCTAACAGACGTCAAACGGCTTAGGTCAATCTGCATAATTTCCAGATGGGCCATAGGAGCTTCGGTAAGTATTTTCTGTTTTGCTTCCTCTGCTTTTTCAAGGTTTCTGCAGGCTAATATTACAGACATCCCTTTTTTGGCTAAAGCCAAGGCTGTTTCATACCCTAAACCAATATTGGCTCCTGTTACAATAGCCAACTGGCCTTTTTTAGATGGTATTTTTTCTATGTCAAACATTTTTAAAGTTGTTTTCGGTATTGTTTATGAATAAAATTTAATAGTCCATAATGGCTTTTTCTGTTCTTCTCTGGCCCCAAAGTAAGCATGGTTTACACCCTTTAAAAGGTGTAACTCATGCTCTATACTTTGGGAATCAAGTTTTTGTTTTAGTAGCCAAGATTGCTGAGGTGGCACCACATGGTCTGCACTACCGCGAATGATCAGTATAGCGGGAGCACCTGTCTTCAGGTAGTTTATTGGGGAGAAAGTTTCCACAAGGCTGTTAGCTCTAGTCGTACCTTGTCTTGGGTCAAAACCAAAGACTTGCAATGCTATATCATAATCGTCTTTTAAGAAATCTGGCAGTTCTTCTAAAATATGCTCTATACTATGTGCCATTTCAGAATGACAAACTCCTTTCAATACGGTGGGTCCGTATACATCTACTACACAGTTAAAATGGGGAGTCTCAAAAGTAGAATCAAAAGCATAAGAATGGCTAATCCTATTCATAAGGGCTAAATGTACTCCTGTAGACGCTCCCCAAACACCTATATTTTTCAAATCAAGATGATACTTTTCTGCAAGTTGCTTTGTCCAAACTATAGTGTCGTTTACATCAATGACATAGTTCGAAAACGGACTTATGCCCTCTTTCGCAAGTATATACTCTGGAGAAATAATCGTATCGCCTTTATTTATTAGTTGATTGATGTCCTTGCGGAATCTATTATTTAGTGATTCTTTTCGTCCAGTAATCCGCGCTCCTCCATAGATAAAGAAAATAGCAGTTAATTTTTTAGAAAGTACTTTTGCACGAGGATAGATATCCAATGAAAAACCTGTTTTATAGGGACGGTTAAAAACAACGTCTTCATTTAATACAGGAGTATCATTTTTAATCATAAAACAGCCAAAAAATAGTAGCTGAAGAAAAAAAGCATCACGAAGGGTATACCACTCTTTCTGAGAAACTTTTTAACACGTATACTGTTCACTACAGGAGATTTAGCACTTTCTTGATATCTCCTATTATTTCTTTGGGTACAGTGGTAGGTGCGTATCTTTTAAATGGCTTTCCCTCAGGAGCAATTAAAAATTTGGTGAAATTCCATTTAATATTATTAGTGAACGTTCCGCCAAGTTCTTTCTTTAAAAATTTATAAATGGGGTGGGCGGAAGATCCATTAACGTCTACTTTCTGGGTCAATTGAAAAGTCACTCCATGATTAATTCTGCACGCTTCCACCATGGAATCATCAGATTCTGGTTCTTGACCTAAAAACTGATTACATGGGAAACCCAAAATAACTAATCCCAAGTCTTTGTATTCTTGGTGTAAGCTTTCCAAAGAGTCAAACTGAGGAGCCAGTCCGCACTTTGTAGCAGTATTAACTACTAAAACAGCTTTATCCTTAAATTCGCTGAGTGATACTGTTTCGCCGTTTGGTTTATTAAATTCTAAATCGTAGAAGTTCATATCTTTATTGTTGATGCTGTTTTTACATGGCAACGTATAATTTAAGGCTTCTGGTTCATACGTGATGTCTTTTTGCTTCCAATCGCTTCACTTGACTTATGCAGCGAAAAATAGTGGAGTAGTATGTACTTCACTTAATACAACTTCGAGAATACGATACCTCTTGCCCTTAAACACATCGTCATATTTTCCCATTAGAATCTCATTCAGAGTACTTAAGGCCTAGTTCGAAAATTACGCTTGGAATTGTGAAGCCATTACTAGAAGTCTTTTTATTTTTTAGTGAGGGAGTTCTTAAAGTTTGTCAATGACTAACATCAATGACATGCCCATGACAACACCGCTCAGAATAAGATTCCAAGTCCTTTTTTTTAGGCCAAGGCCGCTAATAATTAACAAGTTAACTATGAGAGCCACAAAAACAATTAGTATTTGTCCTAATTCCAAACCAATATTAAAAGCTAAAAGTGGCTTAAGAATAGAATTTTCTGATCCCAATAAACTCTTCAAATAATGAGAAAAGCCTAAACCATGGATTAGTCCAAAAAGAGTGGCAATGCTGTACCTAAGCCATTTAGGATTGGAAGCTGATCGGTAGAGATTTCTCTTGAATTTATAGAATAAATTTACCAGACAGGTAAGAATGATAGTGAGAGGAATAAGAAACTCAATAAACTCGGAATTAACATTGAGAATGTCTTGAGTGGCTAAGGCAAGTGTTATAGAATGACCGAGGGTGAATGCAGTAACCAGAATAAGAACCTCTTTCCACTGGAGTAACGAATAAACAGCACAAAGGGCCACAAGAAATAAAAGATGGTCTAATCCATTTAAATCGGTAATATGTTGATAGCCAAGCCGAAGGTAAATAAAAAATTCTGACATTATAAATTTAGTGATTCAATTTACAAATTAATATAAATGAATGAATAATCCTTAAATTTGGTCAATTCATCTTTATCAAAATGAGCGATATCAAAAAGATGAGTTTCTACTTTTCCAACACACTACTTAAATAACCTCTAATAAGCTATTATTTGCAAGAAGAGCCTTTCACATACTTAGTCCCTCTTTTTACAAATACCTTTATGTATTGACAGCCTTGGCTATTGGTAAAGATAAAAATGATGTGCTAAAAGATGACTTTGATATGTATTTACAGCACCGTTATTTCAATTTTCTTGTTTATTCTCATGTCCATATTAAGCGTTTACTTTTAGGGTGGACTTCTTAATGTGTTAAGTATAGACTTGCTTACTACTTTTAAACTTTTAAGACTATTTGTTAGTCAGTTTATTTATAGTGGAACCAACATAAAATTGGCTCATGAGTTAGATCATAGAAAGGCTTCTGTGGATCTTGTTCATTCCAAAATCGCTCTTTTAAGTGTTTACTACTGTAATTTTATATAGAATAAAACAAAGGGCATCTCGTTCAAGTATCTACGCGATAAGACCCAGCCACTGCCAAGAAAAACCAAACTATTTATGGCTTTTGGATACAAACTGTTTTTGGGATGTTTAAAAGTGCTTGGAATATAAAAAATGATAGATTGGGAAAGGATAACTGGTGGCAGAATCAAGTTTAGGGTGCATGCTTGGATCTTTGCCTTAATTTATCTTTTTGACAATAATATTTGTGCTCGATTTTAATGTTGCTATGTATTTAATTCTACGGTTCCTACTTGTTCAAGCATTGATGCATTCTTACTTTTGGAAACGTTTAATTATGTAGAGTATTATGGTATCAAGTCAAGAAAAATAGGGCGGGGGAGATACAAGAACCTAAATCATCTTCATAGTTAGAAAGCCAATCATTTTTATAGTAATCTGTTACTTTTATCCTGCAAAGGTACTCCTCCGATCAGCCTACCAATGTCTGCAGACCGTTTCATGTACTCCGTCATTTTAAAGAAAGTCCTCAGCTTTTTTTAGTTATCCACTCATTATTGTTATTTCTTTATTTCCGCCTATCTGGTTTAGGTAGTGAATTAAAAACTCGAAATCTGGAAAGATAAGGCCTTTGACCCGGAGCATATTAAACATGTGGTTCGTAAATTCGATTGATTTTTCGAATTAAAAAAGCACAGCCCAAATATTTAGAATAGCTTTGCAAGATGGTATCTAGACATAAAAATCAGGCAGCGATTTTAAAAAAATTAGGCATTGAAAAACTCAATGCCATGCAAGAGGCGGCTCTTGACGCAATCTCTACTTCAAACGAGGTCGTACTACTTTCACCTACTGGCACAGGGAAAACTTTGGCTTTTTTATTACCCATCATCGACCAATTAGACCCTTATTCAGAACACATCCAAGCTCTCATTTTAGTGCCTTCTCGAGAACTGGCTATTCAGATAGAACAAGTGATAAGAGAAATGGGAAGCGGCTTTAAAACTAATGCCGTATATGGTGGAAGGTCTGGGACAAAAGATAAATTAGAACTTAAACGTGCTCCGGCCATTTTGATAGGAACGCCTGGCCGTGTTGCTGACCACATGCGACGTGAAAATATTGATATGTCTTTTATAAAAACCTTGGTTTTGGATGAGTTTGATAAATCTCTAGAGACGGGTTTTGAAAAGGAGATGTTTGAAATAGTATCCTTGCTTCCCCTTGTCAAAAAGAAAATTTTAACCTCGGCTACCCAAAAAGTTGCTATTCCAGCGTTTGTGGGTCTCAGAAGTCCCAAAAGACTGGAATTTGGGGGTGAGTATAAAAGTCAATTAAAAATACGACTCGTAGAATCTCCTACACGTGATAAATTGGATAGCTTAGGAAAGATTTTAGGTTATGTGGGAGAAGGCAGTGGTATTCTGTTTTGTAACCTAAAGGATACTATAAATTTGGTGACCAAGTATCTAAATAGAAAAGGTATTGGTCATGTCACTTTTTATGGTGGTATGGAACAAATAGATAGAGAAAGAGCTTTGATAAAATTCAGAAATGGTACACATAAGCTACTTGTAGCTACAGATTTGGCCGCAAGAGGGATAGATGTGCCAGAGCTAGATTATATCATTCATTTTCAACTTCCACCCAAAAAAGAGGAGTTTACACACCGAAACGGAAGAACTGCTAGGATGCATTCTGAAGGAACGGCCTATGTACTTAAATGGAAAGAAGAAGAGCTAATTGATTTCATAAAAGGAGCAGAGCCCTTAGAAATAATAGAGAGCCTAAATCCTATAAAAAGCGAATGGAATACACTCTTTATTTCTGGGGGGAGAAAAGATAAAATATCAAAAGGGGATATAGCTGGATTGTTTTTCAAAAAAGGCGAGCTGTCTAAAGAAGAATTAGGCAATATCGAGCTCAAACAAGATTGTGCTTTTGTGGCTGTACCTGCTTTTAAAGCAAATACACTTGTGAATCTGTTAAATAACTCCAGACTAAAAACTAAGAAAGTCAGGATTTCTCTCTTAACATAAATGTATTAGAAAAGTTAAAGTATTGAGTTCTCTGGTTTTCCACCGAGCTTGTAAGGGTAATCTGTCGTGAAATGTAGACCTCTGCTTTCTTTTCTTGACTGTGCAGACTTGATGACCATTTCTGCACATAAAATGAGGTTACGTAGCTCACAAAGTTTGACCGAAATTTTTGTTTTTTTGTAAAATGTCTCCGTTTCCTCCTTAAGTAATTGTAGTCTTCTCATAGCCCTTTCGAGTCTGAAATCTGAGCGTACTATACCTACATAATCAGACATCATTCTCTGAAGTTCACGCAGGTTGTGCGTGACTAACACCTCTTCTTTGGGCTGAAGAGTACCAAATTCATTCCAATCTGGAATCTGGGTATTAAATTCGATGCCTTCTATTTTGGCTAGAGCAGTTTGAGCAATTCTAGTCCCAAACACCGCAGCTTCAACCAAAGAATTCGATGCGAGCCTATTGGCTCCATGAAGCCCTGACGAAGAGCATTCTCCACAGGCAAATAAGTTACTGATGCTAGAAAGACCATCTACATCCACCATGATTCCTCCACAGAGGTAGTGTGCCGCAGGCGTTACTGGAATGTAGTCTTTGGTCATGTCTATCCCCACAGAGAGACACTTTTTATAAATGTTTGGGAAATGATCCAAAATCAGCTCTTTGGACTTATGGCGAAT
>JBNMFK010000019.1:0-21280 GCA_051269965.1 Algoriphagus sp.
TTTTGCGGCACTTTATAAATTCTATAAGGCCATTAATATTATTTGAGATGATACTTTGTCGTTCAAAATTTATTACTGTAGCTATGGATGGAATATTAATCAATAGAATAGAAAATGAATTTTTCCTCCGTTCAACATTGAGGTATACCCATTAATTCAAAAGGCCACGGAGTCGGCTAATTTCAACATACCGTCAGGTATACCTAACATACGGACATTTAAAGATATTGGCCGCTAGGTGAGGGGAGGAGTTTTCTAGCATTGGGAACGAGAACGGTCCTTTCTAAAATATGTATTTTAGACGGTATAGATGAGGCTAAGCTTATTTCTTCTGAAAATAATCCGGAGTTCATTAGTATTGCTAGCAAATTCCTTAAAGATGATTCTCGTCTAAAACTCGTAGTAGCTGACCGGGAGGATTGGATTATAAAGAATTTGGAAAACGTTTTGATCATATCTTTGCCGGTACTCGGCATGGAAAATACTTACTGTTTGATGAAACCATTAGCATGTTTAAGGATGGCGGACTCTATATTGTTGATGAGATGAAACTGGCCAGAAGGCCATAAAGAAAAGGTAGAGAACTCGGTTTTGGTACGAGAAAGAATGGAAGACCTTGCATTAAGTAAACTAAGTTGGGCTACTGGAATTATTATTCTCACAAAGAAAAAAGCCAGAACTGAAACAGATCTGGCTTTTTAAAACATCTTTATTACCTTTTATCTAGGCTTTAACTTTAATTTTTTGACCGACCTTCACTGTATTATCTGTGAAGCCATTTAGTCTCTTTATCTCAGCTACGGAGTAACCATACTTCTTAGAAATAGCCCAAAGCGTATCTCCTTTTTGAACGATATATACAAGGATGGAATTTTTTTCTTCTGCTTCCACATTATCATAAACTTTTTCAGTAATTGTGGTGTAAAAGGCCAACCGTTGTCCTTTCATAATATTACTTGATTTTAGGTTATTCCACTTTCGGAGGTCACTTATGGTAACTCCTCTTTTAATGGATATAGTAGTCAAATTCTCACCATTTGTTATAAAATGGTAACGTTTTACTGTTTTGGAAACATTTTTATAAGTACCAGTACTTCTCGTATCTGAAACCACATTTATTACTTCTGGTGCCTTAGTTTCAGCAGTGGGTGGGGTTTTTACGTTGGATACTACCTTAACATTACTTCTTTGCTCAGAAGTTTTGGAGGCAAGTGTAGCCTTTGGGGCCTCCTTTACGTCTAAAGGACCGTCATAAACCTTAATGTTTCGTTTTTTGTAATAAACCAGTCGCTGACCTTTTTGAATGGTGTTAGATCGTAATCCATTCCACCTTTTTAAGCTAGAAACGCCTACACCATATCTAGAGGCTATTTTTCCAAGATATTCTCCAGAACGGACCCTGTGATATTCTTTTATGCTTTTTCTTTCATAATGATAGTAACCTTTGGAATCAGAGTGGACGTCAACATCTAGACTAGGAACAGAAAGAGCAGATGCCAAATCTAAAATACATGATTGGTTTTCCTTAAAATATGCATAAGTGTCGAGTGGTAATTTTAGTTCAAGATTCCTAGCATAGGAAGGGATGTTGTCACTTGTAATATGAGGGTTTAATCTTTTTAGAGTTTCTAAGTCCAAATAGTTCAACTCTGCAAAAGAGACTAAATTTAATGGGCCATTCACAACTAAATCTTCTGTAGGCTGTGGATAGTAGATTAAATTATAATCGGGGAAAATACCATGCTCGGCAGAGTAATTCATGAGGTAGTTTAAGGCAGCCCATTGAGGTACGTATGCTCTAGTATCTCTGTGGATATAATTATGAAGTTCCCAGTAATCCGTCTTGCCAGACTTACGAATAGCACGTCTTAAGTTTCCTGGCCCTGTATTATAAGAAGCTAAGGCTAGTTCCCAATCATGAAAATATTTATGCAACCATGTTAAATATTTAAATGAAGCCTCTGTTGATTTTTCAATGTGCATACGCTCATCCATGTAGCCATTAATTTTCAGGCCATATTCTTTTCCAGTAGGAGACATAAATTGCCATAGACCAACGGCTTTAGCGTGTGAAGTAGCTTTAGGATCTAAGCCAGACTCCAAAAGAGCTAAGTATTTCATTTCGTCTGGTATGCCATGTTTGACTAAGTATTTTTCAAAAACTGGGAAGTAAAGTTCTTTTCTCTCCAACATCTGTTTTATAAAGCTGGGGCGTTTATATAGAAAGTAGTCCACATATTTTTTAACATCCTCATTATATGGCATTGGCATTATGTTTTCTAGTCTCCTTATTCTTGAGGCTATTACAGAATCGCTTTCAGGAATAATTTGAAACTCCACGCTATCACGCATGTCCATTACTGTAATTGAACCGGGAAAAACGGCGAGATGAGAAACCGTTGTTGGATCAATTATTTTTTGGGTGTTGCTATCAGTTTTGATAGTTTTTATACCAATGACAATTTGGTCTACTTTCTTTATAGTTACAGAAGGATTATGGAGAGAATCTGTTTGCGAAAAGGAACTTTGCGTACCAGCAAGAAGTAAGGCTATTCCAATAATTGCTAATTTGTGTTTGAACATAAGAAAGTTAATGTATCTGTGTGGAAGGTATTTATTAGGAAGCTTATCCAAAAATAGGTTTGTAAAACTAAAAAATCAATAGATTACTGGATTTTAACGGCGTTTAGTCAAACGTCCATTCAAATTTCCTAAAAACTGGAAGGATATTGTTTTGAGAGCATAAAAAATGCAGCCAAAAGTATTCAGCTGCGTTTTACGTCGGAAGAGAACGGTTACTACTCGTCTCCTTTGGCAGCTTTCTCTATGTTTTCTTTTACATCTTTCGTGGCGTCTTTAAACTCTTTTATTCCTTTTCCTAAGCCTTTCGCCAACTCAGGCAATTTTTTAGCACCAAAAAACAATAATATGACAAAGACGATAACGAAAATTTCTGTTCCGCCTAAATTTCCCAAGAATAATAATGTAGCTAGTTCCATAATGTTTTAACTTAATAATTTAGTATAACAAAGATATATAAAAAGATGCGAATTGGTATAAACTCAACGCACATGTTTATTCATTTCCCAAAGTTCAAACTTTTCAATTTCGTCTCCCATGCCATTAAGAATGTAGGTTAGCAAGGCGATATCGTCTGCATAGCCTAAAAAAGGTAAAAAATCTGGTATAAGATCTATCGGAGATAAAAAATAGACAAGACTGGCAATTAAGAGGACTAAATTCTTAACCTCGATATCTCTATATTCACCAGAAGCGTAAGATTTCAAGAGACTTCCTATGGTCACCACTTTATCTCTTATAACATCAAAAGCTCCGCCTAAACCTAAATCTTTTGACTTATTGAGTACCTTTTTTATGAGGGCTAGCAGACTTTGAGAGTTTTTCGAAATTCGTCCAGCTTTTCCCAAAGAATTTTTAAAGAAAAACGAATCTAGAATCTTTGAAATTAAATTGCTTCTTGAATTATCACTCATGAATTGTGTATTTGATGATTAAACAAAAGTAAAAAGAGGAAAATTATTTTTTAGACCCCTTTAAGTCAAAAATAGCCTGATACTTTTGGTTTAAGGCATAGGTCGCAATATTTTTGTTCCGCAAATTGTTTTTCAGCAGAAATACGTTTGTTAAAAAAAACTAGAGGGTTAACCAAAGTCAAATGGCCACTCTACAAACCAAACAAAACAAAAAATGAAAGTAACAGTAATAGGTGCAGGAGCTGTGGGTTCTACTGCCGCTGATGTGATAGCTAGAAGAGAAGTCGCTGACGAAGTGGTTTTGTTAGATATCAAAGAGGGCGTGGCTGAAGGTAAGGCGATGGATCTTATGCAGACTGCCTCTATCGAGGGATTTGATACTTCAATAATCGGTTCAACAAATGATTACAGTAAAACGGCTAAATCAGACGTTATCGTGGTAACCTCTGGCATTCCTAGAAAACCAGGGATGAGCCGTGAGGATTTGATAGGTATCAATGCAGGTATTGTGAGAACAGTAGTTACAAGTGCTTTAGAGGTTTCACCTAAGGCGGTTATTCTTATTGTATCAAATCCTATGGATACCATGACCTATTTAACTTTTCAAATTGCTCAGGAAATGGGTATATCAAAGAAGCGTGTGATAGGAATGGGAGGAGCATTAGATTCTGCTCGTTTCCGTTACAGACTAGGGGAGGCTATGAATATGTCTACAAATGACGTAAGTGGTATGGTAATAGGTGGTCATGGAGATAAGACTATGATTCCTTTGACACGACTGGCTACTTGGAATGGTCTTCCAGTAAGTAGATTTATTAAGTCTGAAGATTTGGCTGAAGTCGCCGAAAAAACTAAGGTAGGCGGAGCTACATTAACGGGTCTATTGGGTACATCCGCTTGGTATGCACCGGGTGCCGCAATTTGTCAAGTAGTTGAGGCTATCTTAAGAGATGAGCAAAGAATCATTCCTTCTTGTGTTTTTTTAAATGGAGAGTATGGTCAAAAAGACATTTGTATCGGAGTTCCTGTGGTACTAGGTAAAGGCGGATGGCAAAAAATTGTCAATGTAAGATTGAGCAATGAAGAAAAAGCAGCATTTGAAGCTTCTGCAGAAGCAGTAAGAAACATGAATGAGGCCTTGAAAGGACTATAAGTCAAAGTTTTGTTTGCAAATTAAGGCTACGCTTCCGAAAGGGTGCGTAGCTTTTTTATAGTCCCCAAGCGGTTAGTACCAAAGTTCTTCCAGAATCTGAATTCCTGTGTTCGCAGAGATACACCCCCTGCCAAGTTCCTATGTTTAGGTGGCCATTCGTTAATGGGATTTGTACTGAACTTCCAAAAACGGATGCCTTAATGTGTGCAGGCATGTCATCGGATCCCTCATAATTATGCTCGTAATACGGAGCATCTTCGGGTACCATTTTGTTAATATGTCTTTCAAAATCACCTCTCACTGTAGGGTCCCAGTTTTCATTTATCGTCAGTGAAGCCGAAGTGTGTTTTATGAAAACGTGGAGAATACCTGTTTTAATATTAATTAGTTCAGGGAAATTTGCTAAGATTTGTTCCGTAATAAGATGAAAACCTCTCGCGTGTGATTTAAGCTTTATTTCTTTTTGAAATACGTTCATCCTAAAATAAAAGTAAGAACAGCTTCAATAAACTCCTTTGGTTTAGTCGCATGCACCCAGTGATTCGCCCCTTCGATACTGACTAGTTCTGCATTGGTATACGAGTTTTGAATATTTCCAAAATCTTCATCACTGATATAATTAGAGTCTAAACCTCTAATAAACAATACAGGTTTATCAATTGCTTTAGCACCGTTTACTTCTGCACCTATTTGCTCAATTTCGTTGGTGATAACCGGGATATTTATTCTCCAAGCAAAGCCGTCGTCCGTCCTGTAAATGTTTTTGAGGATGAATTGACGTTCACCCAAGTTAGGAACATACTTTTCAAAAATACTTTCAGCCTCTTTTCTACTGACTAAGGTTTTTATGGGTATGGCTTTAAGGCCTTCAAGGATATGCTCGTGATGAGTTTGATAATACTTAGGAGCAATGTCGACAATAACAAGCTTTTCGAAATTATCATAGTTTTGACCATAAGTCATCACCGTTTTTCCACCCATAGAATGGCCTAAAATAATTGGATTTTCAAGGTTTTGGTCGGTGATGAATTCATCCAAGTCAGCGGCCATAGCTTTATAATTATGGTCATTGCTTTGCGGCGACTGCCCATGATTTCGGGCATCTAAAAGATAGACGGACAGATTATTCTCTGCGAGGTATTTAGCCACGGTGAGAAGGTTATCTGAAGAGCCGAAAACACCATGGAGAATTATCAAAGGTTTTCCCTCTCCTATTTTCCTGAAAAATAGTTTCATTAGTAATAAATTAGTAAACGTAAAAATAGGACAAAAGCTTTGAACCAGTACCTGGAAATGGCGTGTTTGTCTACTAAATGCTGGATCGTTTGAATTGTGTTCGATTTGAACTTAGTTTTAGAATTCAACTTAACTCTTTGAATGCCTTAATGAAAAAACATAAAACCTTGCATCGCTTTGTAGGATACCTATATCTCCTCACACTTTTTGCACTATTAACTGAGTGTAAAAAACCAGTGAGCACATCTAATCTTGACTCTAATGATGAGGGACTAGATTTGATTTCAGTTGCAGATTCTACAGTCAGTGCCGAGGGTTATCCTGTTGTACAGTTGCCAGCTGGTGCCGATACTTCAAGTGTATATTGGAAAGGTGTGGATTTATCTCCTCAAGCCCCTGTTTTAGCCCGAAGCGTTATAGGAGAGCAGTCAAAGTTTATCTTGAAGGAAGGCTACCGAATGGATCCTGTCTTGGTGGAGCCTCAAATTGAACAACCAGCAGCTATTTCCTTTGATGGAAATGGACGAATGTATGTTTTAGAGTTGCGAAGTTATATGCTCAATGCAGACTCTGAAGGTACACTTGAGCCAATATGTGGAATCTCTCGATGGGAAGATAAAGACAACGACGGCATTTATGAGACAGGAACCATGTTTGTCGATAAATTGGTTTTCCCTCGTTTTGTCTTGTCGTTTGGGCCTGATGCTATACTCACCATGGAATCTAACCAAGATGTGGTTTATAAGTTTTCTGATACAGATGGAGACGGGATTGCTGATAAAAAAGAGTTTTTTACCAATAATTACGGCCGCTCTGGTAATGTTGAGCATCAACAGGCCTCACTTTATTACGGCATGGATAACTGGCTTTATAGTACGGTAAATGCATTTAGAGTTCGTTGGACTCCTGATGGTGTTTTAAGAGAACCTACGGGGCTAAATAAGGGACAATGGGGTGTTACTCATGACGATGACGGGAAAATGTGGTTTCAAGGTGGAGCAAGTGGGATTCCATCTCATTTCCAGCATCCTATACACCTGGGTGATTATGGTATAGCCAGAGGTTCTGATCTTCAGAAGGGCTTCACCATTCCCTATGGATCACCAATAAAACTTGCGGATTTTCAGCCAGGTATGCAGGCCGTCCGTCTTCCAGACGGCTCATTAAATAGAGTGACTGGGTCGGCAGGAAACGACGTATATAGAGGGGATAGGCTTCCCAAAGAACTTTATGGTCAATATTTCTACGGGGAACCCGTGGCCAGAATTGTTAGACAGGTCAATGAAGTCAGAAAAGAAGGTTTGAGTGAACTTCAAAATGTTTACCAAGAAGATGAATCTGAGTTTATTATCTCTTCAGATCCACTTTTTAGACCGGTGGATATTACAACGGCACCAGACGGAAGCATGTACATTACAGATATGTATCGCGGTATTATCCAAGAAGGTCAGTGGACTCCTAAAGGCTCTTATTTAAGAGCCAAAATTGAACAGTATCAGTTAGATAAAATCATTAGTCTAGGTCGTATTTGGAGATTGAGCTTTGATGGCATGGAGAGAGATAAAAAACAGCCAAAAATGTTTAGCGAGACTGCGGCTGAATTGGTTGGTCACTTAGATCACCCAAACGGTTGGTGGAGGGATAAGGCACAACAGCTGTTGGTTCTAAGACAAGATAAATCGATAGTTCCCGCGTTGGAAACTATAGTAAGAGGTCATTATAAAATGGAACCAAGGTTTCATGCCCTTTGGGTTTTGGAAGGATTAGGAGAGCTAAAGGCAGACCTAGTGAGGGAAATGATGAAGGATCCGCATTATAGAATGAGAAATATGGCAATGTATGTCTCTGAAAGCCTGTACAAGGGAGGTAATAGAACACTTGGGGAGGATTATCTTAAACTGGCAAATGACGAGAATGTTGAAGTGAAAATGAGAGCTTTAATGACTGGGAAGCTGTTGAAAGTTGATGGGATTCTAGAAGTGGCTAAAGCCATGGCGAAGACAGATACATCGGCAGGAGTGAAGTTGGTGACTAAGAGCATTATTAATCCTCCGGAAACTAGCTATTCAATCTTTGGAAGGAATAATTCCAATTTTTCTGAGGAAGAAAAAGTGAGTTTAACCGAAGGGCAAAAGATTTATCAAGAACTATGTTCTCAATGCCATGGAGACGAAGGTAGGGGTACTCCTGTAGGAGATGGTTTAATGGCTCCTTCTTTTGTTAATAATAGTAATCTCAAAGGTCATTCTGATTATGTAGTAAAAACAATATTGAGGGGATTGACTGGTGAAATTGATAAGAAGTCTTATGAGGGTGTCATCATGGTACCTATGGCGGATAATTCTGATAATTGGATTTCTTCAGTAGCTTCATTTATACGTTTTTCGTTTGACAATAATGCTTCATTGGTAAGCTCAGAAGATGTGGCTAGATTGAGAAAAGCTACGGAAGAACAAAAAGAAGCCTACGAATACAATGATTTGAAGAATTCAATTCCAATGGAATTGATGCTGACGGATGGTTGGAAAGTAAGTGCTAGCCATGCTGTGCCAATTAGAAAGGGGGGGACAGCCAAGGCCAAGGCCGCTTTATCTTTTGAAGGATGGAGTACTGGCATCCCGCAATCTTCTGATATGTGGTTTCAAATAGAATTTCTTGAGTCTGTTATAGTGACCGAGATTCAATTTAAGTCAGCAGGTATAAGACAGGGGACTTTTGGAAAACGGCTTCCGTCAATAAAAACACATCCAAGACAGCTGGTTATAGAAACTTCAAAAGATGGCAAAAGATGGATGGACGTATTTAATGGACTGGGCTCTGACTCACCAACTGTGTTAAGACTTTCTGAGTCTATGGGTAAATTCCTAAGAATGCGACAGACAGGAAGCCATGAAAAAGCGACCTGGGCAATGAGCGAAATGAGGTTATTTGGGAAGCCCATTATCTAAATGCTAAGCTCAAATATTAGAAAGCCCCTCAATTCTAGAAATTGAGGGGCTTTCTTGTTCTATAATATTTGTTTATTCTTTTATATCTATCCCTAATTCACCAAGTTGCTCTACAGAAATAGGTGAAGGTGAATCAATCATGACGTCTCTACCGCTATTATTTTTAGGGAAAGCAATGAAATCTCTGATGGTATCTACACCACCAAAAAGGGAACATAATCTGTCAAAACCAAAAGCGATTCCAGCATGTGGAGGTGCACCAAACTCAAACGCTTTCAATAAAAAACCAAATTGAGCATCGGCTTCCTCTGGGCTAAAGCCCAATAAAGCAAACATGCGTTCTTGAAGTGGCTTTTGAAATATTCTAACAGAGCCACCACCTACTTCAACACCGTTTATAACCATATCGTAAGCATTGGCTCTGGCTTTACCTGGGTCTGTCTCTAATAAAGGGAGATCCTCAGGTTTAGGGCTGGTAAAAGGATGATGCATGGCATGCCATCTTTGAGATTCTTCGTCAAATTCTAAGAGTGGAAAATCAACTACCCATAGCACTTCAAATTTATTTGGGTCTCGGAGATTTAGTCTAGATCCCATCTCTAAACGTAACTCGCTCATTTGTTTTCTTACCGCATTCACATCCCCTGAAAGGAGGAGAATTAAATCACCTGGCTTAGCTTCAAATTTAGCCAGAATGACCGCTTTATCTTCTTCCGAGTAAAATTTATCTACTGAAGACTTGGTGCTACCGTCTTCGTTTACTTTGATGTAAATTAACCCTTTAGCTCCTATTTGAGGTCTTTTAACCCATTCGGTTAGTTTATCTAGGTCTTTTCTAGAGTAACTGGCACAACCTGCGGCATTAATTCCAAGAATAAGCTCGGCTCCATCAAAAATCGGAAAACCTTTTGTCTTTACAAGGTCATTAAGTTCCACAAAACGCATATCGAAACGTGTATCTGGCTTGTCATTACCGTAGTATTTCATGGCGTCGGCATAGTCCATTCTAGGTACATCGCCTAACTCTAAATTTTTCACAGTTTTGAAAAGGTGACGGACTAGCCCTTCGAACATATTTAAAATATCTTCTTGTTCCACAAAAGACATTTCACAGTCTATCTGTGTAAATTCGGGCTGCCGGTCCGCCCGTAAATCTTCGTCTCTAAAGCATTTCACTATCTGATAATACTTATCAAAACCAGCTACCATCAGTAACTGTTTAAAGGTTTGCGGAGATTGCGGCAAGGCATAAAATTCGCCTTGGTTCATGCGGCTAGGCACCACGAAATCTCGGGCACCCTCGGGTGTAGACTTAATGAGTACAGGAGTTTCTACCTCTATAAAGTCTTGACCGTCCAGGTAGTTTCTAGTGGCACTGCCTACTTTATGTCGTAAGCGTAGTTTTTCACGTACCTCGTTCCTTCTTAGGTCTAGGTAGCGGTATTTCATTCGTAATTCGTCGCCGCCGTCTGTATTGTCTTCTATTAAGAAGGGAGGAACTTTGGAGGAGTTGAGTATTTTAAATTCGTGAATTTCTATCTCTATTTCGCCTGTTGGTAACTTATCGTTTTTAGACTCGCGTTCTTTTACCTTCCCTTTTATTTGAAGTACAAATTCACGACCGACACTTCTGGCTGCTGCTAACAATTCGGGAGAGGCCACGCCTTCCTCGGCCATGAGTTGAGTGATGCCATATCTGTCTCTAAGGTCTAACCATAGCATTCCGCCTTTATCCCTTACACGCTGTACCCAGCCACTTAAAGTTACTATTTCATTAGCATCGGAGAGTCGTAATTCGCCGCAAGTATGTGTCCTTAACATGTCGTTTATCTAAAAAGTATGAGCTAAAACATTTGAACTGCAATTTACAGATAATACAACGATTGATGTTTGAAAGAACTCCTTTTTCCACAGCGTCAAATGATTTTTATTCGTCTAGAGAAACTGCTATTTGTTTTCTAGCAAAGGTCGCTACCTCTTCGGGGTTGAGACCTTTCGGCTCAATTGGCAGTAAAGAGTGATAGGTAATTTTGGTAAAAGAGACTAAAGGGAAAAGCCCTTTTGGGTTAAATTTACCTGTATTTTTAATGGCTATAGGAACCACCAAAGCATCAGGGCATTTTTTTAATAAAATTGCAATTCCGCCAACCTGAAAGTCTTTTAACTGACCTGACCTAGAACGTGTTCCTTCTGGGAAAATAGCAACCGAATATTTATGCTTTGAAGCATGTTTTGCCAATTTGGCAATCTGAACTACTGCTGATTTGCCATTTTTGCGGTCAATGAGAGCAGCTTTCCCCTTTCGAAGATTGTAAGAAACACTTGGAATGCCTTTTGCTAATTCCTTTTTTGAGACAAATAAAGGCGTATTCTTTCGCCAAAACCATATAATACCGGGAATGTCAAACATACTTCTGTGGTTAGCAATGAAAATGATACTTCTGTTCTCAGGCACAGGATGATTCCTGTAGACATAGGTTCTGGTACCTAGTATGAGCCATCCTTTTACAATGAGATAATTAAGGATGTTAACAGATTTTTGATGGGCTTTGGGACCAAAAAAATTAAATGCAATCACTTGTATCATATGAAATATTAAAAGTAACATTGCGAAATACAGGAGGTGAATACAACTGAGTACGAAGTCTAAAATTTTTTTCATTCGGATTTTGGGTAGTCAGATGTAAAATTAATTCTTTGAATGACTAATATCATGTGATGCACTTATCTATTAATGGTTATCTTTGTACAACTACTTTATTTTAAAGTAGCAGCTTGTTAAATGTTCCGATTTAATAGTTATATTTAATTCAAACCGGCATTTGACGATGAGGTCAATTGTTGAAAATTATAAAAAAAGAATTATGACATTACCCGCATCACGCATAGAAGTAATGAAATTTATCGGCCGTAAAATGGACGACATTATTGGGGAATATCTAAAGCCTATCCATTCCAACTGGCAGCCATCAGACTTTTTGCCAGAATCAAATTCTGAAGATTTCTTGACAGATATAAAACTGCTTCAAGAAGAATGTAAAGAACTACCTTACGATTATATGGCTGTTTTGATTGGTGATACCATCACAGAAGAAGCTTTACCCACTTACGAGTCATGGCTAATGTCTGTAGATGGTATAGACTCTACAAACGAACCCGGGGGATGGGCCAAATGGATAAGAGGGTGGACTGCTGAGGAGAATCGTCACGGCGATTTACTTAATAAGTATCTATACCTGTCAGGAAGGGTTGATATGAAGCAAATGGAGACCTCTACTCAGTATTTAATAGCTGATGGCTATGATATTGGTACTGGAACAGACCCTTATAAAAACTTTGTCTATACTTCCTTTCAAGAGTTGGCAACTAATATTTCTCATAGACGAACAGCTTCTTTGTCTAAAAAGTATGGTAATAATACACTTTCTAAGATGTGTGGTGTTATCGCCGCAGATGAAATGAGGCACTACAAAGCTTACAAGTCCTTTGTGAGTAGAATTTTCGAGATAGATCCTTCAGAGATGATGATTGCTTTTGAAGATATGATGCGAATGAAAATTGTAATGCCTGCTCACTTTTTAAGAGAAAGTGGCGTTAAAATGGGTGATACTTTTACTCATTTTTCAGATGCAGCACAACGTTTAGGTGTTTACACCACGTTAGATTATATAGAAATTATGGAAGGTCTTATAAAAGACTGGAAAATCGAAAGTATAACTAATATCAGCGAGCGGGCAGAAAAAGCTAGAGATTATGTAGTGAAGCTTCCGTCTAGACTAAAAAGATTAGCGGAAAGAAGCAAAATACCCGAATTAGAGTACGAGTTTGCATGGATAAACAGGTAATACCTTTCACATCTTAAAGAAGAGGTATCGCTAAGTTGGCGATACTTTTTTTTGATTCATATCTCTATTATTCTGATTTACTTAGTTAAGGTCTAACAAATTAGCTAATCCACGGCCTCGGGTCAAAATTATAATAAGGTAGGCTCGTATTTGATGAAACACGAAGACGACCATTGGCATTTGGCAAAGTGTGGTAATTTATTTTTTTGATCTTGGTCTTAAAGTACCTGCAACGGAGAAAAACATGATCAAACTTAGTATTGATATCTCAGATTGAAGGTACTCCTAGTTCTTATATTCTCTCAATACATGTATTCATTAATCTCTTTAGCGGATGTTAACTACCTCTGTGAGGGTCTTTAGTGGCTTATATTAAGCACCAACATTATTTAATTTACGTAAAGGCGAAGCTTGGAAAGTATGAACAAAGATTCAAGTATATTTACATTGTATGAGAATCTTTGCTTGAGGGGTAGTTTTATCGGTACACCATTTAATAGGGTCGGGGCCTAGAGTCTAAAAATATTTCAAGAAGGTATCACTATACAATTCTTAAATTTAATGAAGAAGCTTCTCTTATTCCTTCAGAAACCATATCTGGCGAGTTTATACACCTCTGTTATTGTGGTACTATGCTTCATGCCCAGTGAGCATATCTCTGGGGATGTAAATGATAAATTTGCTCACTTTGTTGCTTTTGCCGGAGTTTCATTTTATTGGCTCTGGGTGAAGCCAAACTTTGCAACTGTTATTGCACTGACTATCGTTTTAGGGTTTTTTATAGAGTTTATTCAAGGACAATTACCAGAGGGTTTTCATAGAGGGTACGAGCTTCTAGACGGATTGGCAGATTGTGTTGGTGCGATTTTAGGTGCTGGGCTTTACTATATAAGTCAAAGACTTCTGAAGTTCTGGGTATAAAAAAAAGGGCTCTCGGCTCTTTTTTACTTTAAAATTCTTTTATGAGGCTACTTGTTTTCTATCCACTCTACCATTTCACTGTAAACAGCATCAGCAGTTCCCATAAATCCTGTGCTTTTATGTTTGATAGTCCCGTCTGGGCCGATACAGAATTTCGCAGGGATGCCTTCCACGCCATAAGCTAATGCAGTGCTGTTTCCAAAGTCCAATACAGGATTTAGATATTGATAATTTCTTTTATCTACGAAGCTTTGTACATGAGTTTTCCATTGATCTTGTGGCACTCTTTCAAAGGTATTAATGAAAAGAAATTCCACGTCCTTGTTATCAGCATATTTGTCTTGGGCTTGCTTCATTCCAGGGAAAGACTTAATACATGGACCACACCAAGTAGCCCAAAAATCAATAATAACCGTTTTTCCTCGAAGCTCAGAAAGTTTTACTTTCTGACCACTCAGGTTTACCAGGTCAAAATCCGGAGCCATAGTACCTTCCGTTCCAACTGATTGTCTGTTAATGGTCTGGATAAACAAGTCAGCAAAATGATGTGTTTTACCTTCAGCAATCAATTTATCTTTTAACTCGTTCAGAAACTGTCCATCCATCTCCGGGGTTAAGAAATTATTAGCTGCAATAATTCCAGTCAGAGAAGTGCCTAAGTCAGCTATTATGGGTTTGATTGTTTCACGGTGATTATTAAAAGCCATTTGATATTGACTTCTAAGTTCTTCTTGCTGTGAACCTTTATTTGTTGTTTGAAAATCTTGTTCCAAAGATTGTCTAAGCTTTCCGAAATTTTGCACCTCGGCCATCACACTGTTAAACATGTCAATTTTGGGAGCTCCCTGTATAGAAAATTGGGGAACTACTTCTGGATTTGCGAGCCCGTCAGCGATCAGCGTTATGGTCTCTCCTCCATCTAAGATCAAGCCGATAATCTGATGACCTTCTATGTTTACTTGGTATATACCGGGTTCTGGAATGGAAGTATTGAAACTAAACTTCAAGTCTTTACTCAGCGTAGAGGAGTCTACGCGGGTTGGTATGTTTCTTTCATTCATCCTTTCAAGATAAACGGTTTCCACAAGGCCATTTTTGAGCGTGCCATTAATGACCAAAGGGAGGCCTTTTTTCTCTATTAGATCGCTCTCTGCATTATTTTGGGAGTTACAAGAAAAGCTAAAGAAGGCGAAAAATAGAATTGTGCCTAAAAGGGTCTTTTTGAAATTTGTCTTAATCATCGTTATTTAAATGTTCACTCTCAATAACGATAAATAAAGAGATATGTTCCAAATTTATAAATAAATAATGATGAATGTAATTTGCTCAAGAGAGTTAATTGAAGCCCTTAGATCTGATAGTGATGGTATACAAAATATGGTTGAAGCTTTTTCAACTCCTAAGTATTGTCTAGATGCAGTTTGGTGATATATTTCTTTATCAATAGCCTGAGTGGTATGAATATATTCTCAATAAGTCATAAAAAATGATCTGAAGCTGTGAGATAGGTAAGTCTAAAACCGCATTGTAATTTGTCTTCATGTTATTCGAATAATAAATAGCTAAAATGTTAAAATCAATAAAAGTATCAAAGACCCGAATTAAAGAACTCGTATTATTAACTCTCAAATCGGGTTTCACTGCGTTTTTTGTTCTCACGAATTTTCGCTTTGAATTTTAAATCAATGCCATTTGATTATCTCTCATAGCCTGCATTATTACTGTGTTCGGATTCATTATGAAAAGCCTTTGAGAAACTAAGGGCCTTTCCGGAACATAAGATACACCTAGGCGAAGTCTGTGTCTAAATCTCAAGCTTAGTGCCAGAGCTTCCGAAAGCTATCATTTGGTATTCGATAACTAATTTGTTATTGACAAAAAGCGCACCATTTAAAACATAAAGAAGAGTGGTTTCTCCGTGAGATATTTGAAAGACTGCTTTCTCTTCTGATTCGGTTTTAACGTTTAAAATTAAGCCCAGTAATAGACTGAGAGGGACTAATGATGCCTCTGGGGATACCTTTGATGTTGACTTTTTAGTCATAGGATGGAATAACGGGAAGTGCCTTCTTTTGTAACCCTTGGTAGGCTGGAGCCAATATATTTAACGAGCTTGAAAGGTTCATTCAAAGCTGAATGATCTCTATTTCTCGTCTTATTCACGTTGTTTCAAAGGGACATTTTCTTTATGCACAATACCGCTAGCAGCCGTCATCATTGCAGGTCGCTTGAGTTTATCATTGATTTTTGCCTTTGGCTATTGGCATGATCAATGGCTCCTTAGTAAATGAACGTGGGGGTTTAAAATCTGCGATGAGGGTGCGTGAAAAAGGTGTAAACCTTGGTTACATGGGTCAAACTCAGGTAGGCTGTGATGGTGCATCGTAATAGGAATGAATCCAAATCCTCAAATTCACGATTTGGCAATGGTTGATACATGATATACAGCCCAATAGCTTGGCGACCTGAGCTAATTAGTCTTTTTATTTCTTTTCGTAATATTAAGTATATGTACTTAACGTTACACCAGCATAAGTTCGTTAAAAACGTAGGTTTAGAGCAATGCCACCATTCCAGTTTCTTGGTGCAGAAGGATTAAAATATCTCGTGCCATAGGCATTGATATCGTTTCCTAAGCTGTAAGATTGGTCAAGTAAATTATTGCCACCGATATAAACTTTAAAGCTCCATTGCTTGATTTCTTTCTTCCAGCCTACTCTAGAATTTAGGAGATAGTAAGCATTTGAAAATACCGTATTGTCATTATTCAATGGTATCTCACTCGTAAAATTTAAATTATTGTTCCAAAAGAGGCCATTGGCTAAGGCATAATCAATCGTAAAATTGATTGTTTTGTTGGGTACCGAAGGTATATTATTTCCATCAAAAATATTTTCATTATCAATGAAAGAAACGTACGTGTAATCCTTCAAATCGGCAGAAAAAAGGGTTTGAAGCGTTGAATTGTTTACAAAGGTTTCATGAAACTCAATTAAGAGTTCAAATCCTTTTTGGCTTGCTTTTCCTGCATTGCTAAATATATCTTCTTCACCTAGGCTAGCCCTAATGATAGCATCTTTTAGTTGCAAGGAATAAGCATTGATCTGATAACTAAATTTCTCACTGGCTCCTTTCACTCCAAGTTCATAATTAGTACCTAGCTCTGCACTAAGCTTAGTATTTAAGGCCATTGGATTGAAGATGGTTATGAATTCTTGTACTGTAGGAGGCGAAAACCCTTGACCTATACTTGCAAAAACAGAAAAAGCCTTTCCAAAAGACTTTAGGACAGAAATTCTGGGCATAAGGGGCACGCCAGAAGTTTCATTTTTTACTTTTAAACCATCAACTCTTTCGTAATTGAAAATTTGTTGGTTTAGACTTATACCTCCAGTAAGAAAAATATTTGAGGGAAATTCTAACTCAATTTGCCCAAAAACAGATGATTGAAAGGCGTCTACAGTTTCTTCAAACTGATTATTGCCTTTTGCTCCTGCATTGTTATCATAAACATCAAAAACAGAATTAGTCTGTTGATATTCAAATCCCAAAACAGCTTTGGTCTTAATCTGTTTACCGCCAAGTTTAAATATATTCTTATTCCTGGCTCCAAAGGATTTTTGAGTTCTTTCCTCATAGTTTGTAATAAAAGGATTTTTAAGTTTTGAGCTGTTCCCGAAAAGAGATATCACGGAGGAAATGCGATCATTATATTTAAACTCCTGAGAGACACCAATGGTTAGAACTTTTTGATGAATGGCTGCTTTTTGTTCTTCAGAACTTGGGAATCTACTGGCAAGTCTGGCATCTCTTGGGTTATTTTCTTTTTGCTCAAAATTTAGACCACCAGGTATTTGATAATTGAGGTCGGCGTATGTTCCTATTAGATTTATGCTGTATTTATCAGTGAGAAAAAGGCTAGTTCTGTAATTAAATACATCGCGGCGAAGCTTTGAATGGTCTCTATAGCCATCTGTACCAGCATGGCTATAAGCCAAATATGTATTTGCTTTTTCTGAGGCCGAAGAAAAGCTTACAGTCCTGTTTTGAGTATTGTAAGAACCTAAATGAGTATTAAGTTTTAATGTATTTCTTTTTTCGTTTTGGACTTTAGCAGTTTTGTTTTCGAGCAGAATCACTCCACCAATTCCAGCTCCATAAATACTTCCAGAAGGCCCTTTTAATATTTCAATACTTCCTAGACTATTGATATCTAATAAATTAAAATAGCTAATTCCATTCGCATCTGTGAACGGGATGTCATTCCAGTACACTTTCACATTTCTTACTCCAAATGGTGAACGAACTGAGCTTCCACGAATGGATATTCTATAACTCCCAGGAGAACGCTCCTCCATCCGTATACCGGGATAGTTATTTAAAATTGGAAGAATTCCATCGTTATCAAATCTTTCAATGAGCTTTGGACCTATAACATGTACTGGAGCTGCAACTTCTGTAATAGCTCTATTCGATTCAAACGCCTTAACCGTAATTTCAGAAAGTGCTTCTGTGCTATCTTGTTGTCCGAAGGAAGGAAGGAAAGAGAGAAAGAGAAGGGAGAAAAAGATGGATTTCATTAGTAAATGGAATTTCTTGAAAGATTACCACAAAATTAATGAAATCCAAAAATCAATTGGCTTAGAACCATGTTAAACTACTGCTAAGTGCAAAAACACCTCCGAATATTAATGTACCGATAATGCAACCAATAAATGCTTTTTTTGTTTGTTCTTTGTCATGGTCGGTTACCAAGTAAACCACTAAAAGACCAACGATACCCAAAATACAGCCCCACCAAAAAGAGCCTACAATGGGCATATCGCCTGCTAAACTTAAATTTGAACTGGTTTCAAAAGAGACATTGTCTAATAATTTTGAATTCTGGGTTTTTATTTCATCAACACTTAGGTCTGGATTATTAAGTATAAATGATTCTAGTTGAGTTAAGTTATTAAAAGTTTGATTGATTTCTGATTGGTTTAAGTCAAAAACAGGCTCGGTGGATAGGGCGATAGTGCTTACAAAAAAGGCTAAAAATATTAAGATATGTTTTTTCATGTTTTTGATAAGTTTTATTTGGAGGTATAAAAATAAAAAAGGAAAGTTTTATTAACTGTATTTCTAAGACAACTATTGAATCTTATACTCCTACGTGCATCCCTACTTTTTTTTCCAGCTATCTCTGAGACTCACAGTTTGATTAAAAACAAGGCTTTCAGAAGAGCTTTCTTTGTCCAAAACGTAGTAGCCCTTACGCATAAACTGAAATTTGTCATCTAATGTGGCATCTTTAAGGCTAGGTTCGCCATAGGCCGTTGTTGTGCTTAAAGAATTTTCATTTAAGATTTCTTTAAAGTCTCCCTCATACGCACTTACGTCTTCCTCTTTGAACAGTCTGTCATAAATGCGAAGTTCTAGGGGCACATTTTGTGATTGACTTACCCAGTGAATAACACCTTTGGACTTTACTCCAGAGGTATCAGAACCACTTTTGCTGTTTTCTATGATGCTACATTTTAACTCAATCACTTCTCCACTTTCATCTTTTACTACCTCGTCGCATTGAATAATGAAAGCACCTTTTAGTCTCACAACGCCGCCTGTTTTTAAACGAAAGTACTTTTTAGGAGCATCTTCTAGGAAATCGGTTTTCTCAATAAATATTTCTTTTGTGAAAGGTACTATTCTATTTCCGCCATTTTCGTCTTCAGGATTATTTTCAATAACACACTCCTCTACGTCATCTTCTGCAAAGTTGCTTATCGTTACTTTCAAAGGCTCAGAGACAACCATAACTCTAGAGGCGATCTTGTTTAAGTGGTCTTTTACAAAGAACTCTAACAAGCTAGCATCAATTAAATTGTCTCTTTTCGCGATGCCAATACGGTCACAAAAATTTCTGATTGATTTAGCTGTATAACCTCGTCGTCTCAGGCCTGAAAGTGTTGGCATCCGAGGGTCGTCCCAGCCATTTACATACTTTCCTTCTACGAGTTCTCTAAGCTTACGCTTACTCATGATGGTATAGCCTAGATTTAAACGGGCAAATTCATACTGTTTGGAAGGAAATATTTCTAATTTATCAATACACCAATCATACACTTCTCTATGCGGGATAAACTCTAGCGTACATACAGAATGTGTGATATTTTCTATGGAATCAGACTGCCCATGAGCAAAATCATACATCGGATAAATGCACCATTTGTCTGCTGTGCGGTGATGCTTGGCGAATTTTATTCTGTAAATAACTGGATCACGCATGAGCATGTTAGTAGATGCCATGTCAATTTTAGCCCTTAATGCTTTAGAGCCTTCGGCGTGCTTACCCTCTCTCATTTCTCTGAATAGCATCAAGTTTTCCTCGGCTGTTCTGTCACGAAACGGACTATTGCTTCCAGGAGTAATGGGGGTGCCTTTCTGGGCAGCCATTTCTTCAGAAGTGCTGTCGTCTACATAAGCGAGTCCGTCAGAAATAAGTTTTTCAGCAAATTCGTAAAGGGTATCAAAGTAGTCTGAAGCATAAAATTCATTGGCCCATTCAAAACCCAACCACTTCACATCATTCTTTATAGAATCAACGTATTCAGTATCTTCTGTTACAGGATTAGTGTCGTCAAAACGAAGGTTCGTTTTGCCTCCATAAGTTAGGGCTAGTCCAAAATTCAGACAAATCGACTTGGCGTGTCCAATGTGCAAGTAACCGTTTGGTTCAGGTGGGAAACGAGTCAAAATGGATTCGTGTTTTCCAGAAGCCAAATCTTTCTCTACTATCTCTTCTATGAAGTTTAAACTTTTCTCTTCGCTCATTGTGTCTACTTACTTATCAGTCTTTGTCATTTATTAAACCTAATTTTGATTTAATAAGAATCAAAATTACTTAAGATTTCCTTAAAGCATGTCCATTTCGGATACCTATTTCACCATTTCTAAACCATCGGTAAGTTTATTTAAAGATAAGGGCAGTAAGTTCTATGGTTTTGCCTTTTTTGTCCAAGATGAGGACAGCTTTAAGAAGCACCTAGAAGCCGTTAAAAAGGAGCATCCCAAGGCTAGGCATTATTGCTTTGCCTATAGATTGGGTATGGATGATGACAACTTCAGAGCAAATGATGATGGTGAACCTTCAGGCTCCGCTGGCAAACCCATTCTTAATGTTTTGCTTTCCAAAAATCTTAGGAATGTAGCGGTTATCGTTGTTCGCTATTTTGGTGGTACTTTATTGGGTGTTCCTGGACTGATAAATGCGTATAAAATGGTAACTATAGACGTATTTGAAGCTGCTAAATTAGAAGTGAGGACAGTCAATAAGTCTATAAAACTAGCTTTCAATATCAAGTATATGAACGACGTCATGCGAATAATAAAGAATCATGACTTGATAATTATTTCTCAGGATTATACTGACAAATACATCTTAAATCTGGAGGTGAGATTATCGCTTCTAGACGAAGTAGAGCGAGCTATTTTGGATATAAGGTTTGTTGAATTGGAGATAGAATAATTCTCTTTTTGTTAATCGCGTCAACGTAATGACTGTATCTGGCTAAACTGCTTCAGTAGAATTTTAAATTTATAAAAAAAGACCTCGCAGGTAATCCACGAGGTCTCATTATTGGGCCTAAGCCCTAATATCGAAAACTAAGCCATCTCCTCAAAAGTCCTATTCACAAAGTCAGT
>JBNMFK010000020.1:0-21245 GCA_051269965.1 Algoriphagus sp.
AATACTTAATAGCTGCTTCTAGTGATACTATTGGGAAATATAGATTGTTATCAGAATACAGAAAAACAAGTTTAGCATCACAAGAATGCTACTAGAAGTATGTTTGAAATATAGAACGCCTCATTTGTATCATCCCTAAAAACGCTCTCTTATTCATAGTAATGCCTATTTACTACTCGCATTAGCCAAAACAAACCTTATTCACGTCGTCATTTCCTTAACTTCTTGAAGGAGGAATTAAGACGGTTCTAAGTGTCCTAACTGAGTCAGGCAAAAGAAGGCTTGCTGTGATACAGCAATTATCACAGATGGGAGTTCCCGTAGGAGGTAATCCCGCTTCCATAATTCCTAGTTTAAAACAATCATGAAATTCTAGCATTGATGAAACTGGCCTCTCTAGACGGAGTTATCTGGGCCAGTTATACCGTGGAAATACTAAACAGTTCTTTCGATGATATTTTTAGTGATTGATTCATAAAAGTATTCCTTATAAAGCTGAAAAAGTAATGAAACAAAAGCACGGAGGCAGAATAACCGACAATGATTTTAATAGAAGAATGACAGGCGAAGGCATTTTGCGGAGTATATCAAAACAGCTTCATAAACTCAACAAAATTAAATGTCGGCCAGGCACGTCTTTCCATCCATAATAGGTATGAATTGTTCATTGGAGGAAGCCAACTAAGATTCTTTTAAAACAAATTTAGAATGTGACATATGCATCGTATCAACGGACCAAGATTCCTTTTTTTAATTCGGCCTCGCTAAATTCAGCTGGAAGCCACATAGTATCTCCACCGCACATCATTATTTCTAATACCCCATCCCAAACCAACTTATCTCTTAAGATGAACGCTTTTGGGAAAATATCAGGTTCTAGAATCTTTTTGTAAGGACTGTGCTCATCAGGCATTATCTTATTTATAAAAATCGCCACATCCAGCGACAATTTTTCGCTGTTTGATAGTTCTAAATCAATTATAGGATATTTTATTGCTATTATTCTCATTTTTCATGGAGCCAAAAAGACCCTTGTCTAGGTAGAACAAAGGTCTTTTTTCAATAATTCAAAGGGACTTCTATCATTATTAAATACTAGTCTTCCCAGTCCAAACTTCTAGCGATGGCTTTCTTCCAACCTTTGAAATTAAAATCTCTTTTTTCAACCGTCATTTGAGATTTCCAAGTCTTATCCACACCCCAATTTTGTTTTAAATCATCAAAATTTTCCCAATACCCTACAGCCATTCCTGCGGCATAAGCAGCACCCAGAGCAGTAGTCTCTATCATTTTAGGACGAATAACCTCTACATCCATAATGTCTGACTGAAACTGCATCAAAAGTTCATTGACCGTCATGCCACCGTCAACTCTTAAAGATTTTATTTCTATGCCACTATCCTTCTCCATAGCCTCTAATACGTCTCTTGTCTGATAAGCCGTAGCTTCTAAAACAGCTCTTGCAATGTGTCCTTTATTGACAAATTGAGTTAATCCAGCTACAATTCCCCTAGCGTTATTATTCCAATGTGGGGCATAAAGGCCAGAAAAAGCAGGGACGAAATAAGCTCCCCCATTATCATCCACCGTTTTTGCCAAGGCTTGTACCTCTTCACTGTTTTTAATCATCCCTAGGTTATCTCTAAGCCATTGTACCAAAGCTCCGGCAATAGCGACAGAACCTTCCAGGGCATAATGTACCGGTTGCCCATCAAATTGATAGGCCACCGTAGTAAGCAAACCATATTTAGATGGTATTGCCTCTGTACCCGTATTCATTAACATAAAACAGCCCGTTCCGTATGTGTTTTTTGCCTCTCCAGGAGAGAAACACGTTTGACCCACCAAAGCAGCTTGTTGGTCTCCTAAAATCCCTGCTAAAGGAACTCCTCTAAGCGGTTCAGATTTTATTTTTCCATAGACCTTGCTACTTGGCATAATTTCCGGTAACATGGCTTTAGGAATATTAAGTTTTGAAAGGATTTCATCTTCCCACTTCATAGTCTCAATATTCATAAGCTGAGTCCTAGATGCATTTGTCACATCTGTCAAGTGCAAACCTCCATCTACTCCACCCGTCAAATGCCATACGGTATAAGTATCCATGTTACCGAAAATCGCTTCACCTTTCTCAGCAGCCTCTCTTACGCCTTCTACGTTTTCTAAAATCCATTGGATTTTCAACCCACTAAAGTACGTGGCTAAGGGCAATCCCGTCATTTTTTTGAACCAACCCGAGCCAATACTCTTTTCTAATTCGTCTACTTTTTTACCCACACGGGTATCTTGCCATACGATAGCATTGTAATAAGGCTTGCCCGTTTTACGGCTCCATACCATGGCAGTCTCTCGTTGGTTTGTTATACCGCAGGCCATGATATCAGATACCAAAATATTTTTTTTAATCCTAGCGTTAGCAATAACCTCTAGTGTATTTTGTCTAATCTCTTCTGGATTGTGCTCTACCCATCCTGCCTGAGGGAAGATCTGTTCATGTTCCTTCTGGCCCACAGAAACGATCTCTCCTTTTTTGTTAAAAATAATACAGCGTGTGCTGGTAGTTCCTTGGTCTATTGATGCTATGTATTTCATGTTAGGGTTATATTTTAAAAAATTGAAAGTAACAATAAGAACTTAAAATTGGACATATCAAACACGTATTATATAAATACTTTGGATCACATTGAGCCACTATTTCTTCAGAACAGAAATGTCTGAATACAAAAAATCCTCAAGAAGCACATCGCCTCTTGAGGATTCTAATATCTTCTCCTTTAGCTTAAGCTGATATTTCCTTTCTAAGTTTGAAAAGTTTCGAAAATTGAACACCTCCTCTATAAGCCAGCCAGTACATTACGGGTATCACGACGAGTGTTAAAAAAGTAGCAAAGGTTAAACCATAAATAATAGTCCAAGACATAGGTCCCCAAAGAGCCGTGTTGTCTCCACCTTGAAAGTATTGTGGATCCAAGTCTGTCAATAGTGTGAAGAAATTAAAGTTAATCCCCACTGCCAATGGAATAAGACCTAAAACGGTAGTAATAGCTGTCAATAATACTGGTCTAAGCCTGGTGGCTCCCCCTAATATAATGGCCTCTCTTACGTCCTCAGGTTCTAAATCATTTACATGAGAAACGCCCTTTTCTTCTACCTTTCTTTTGACAAGTAGATTAGTGTAATCTATCAATACAATGGCATTATTCACCACTACACCGGCTAGCGAGATAATACCCACACTAGAAAATATTACAGAATAAGTCATCCCGGATATAAAATAGCCCAACATCACACCAATGGTACTAAAGACAATACTTATCAAGATAATAAACGGATAAACTAGCGAATTAAATTGAGCGACAATGATAATGAAAATCAAGAATAGAGCAAAGATGAAAGCCTGACCTAAGAAGGCCATATCTTCTGCTTGCTGCTGCTGCTCTCCCGTAAACTCGTAAGTGTAGCCACTTGGAATATTTTCCTCATCTATATTCTCCGCTATTTCTGCTACAATTTCATTAGCATTATAACCATCCAAAACGTTGGAGAAAATACTTATCACACGCTCACCGTCCTTTCTTCTGATACTATTATACGTAGAGCTGTACTCATACGTCGCTACCGCAGAAATAGGGACTTGAACAATTTTACCATTGCTAGGATTCCTAAAGGTTATCTTCTGGTTCATCAATTTATTAATGTCATTTCGATACTCCTCTGACAACCTTACCATAATAGGATAATCATCTTCTCCATCCTTGTATTTACTAACTTCTGCACCAAAGACAGACGTTCTTAGTGCATTGGCTATACTATAAGTGGACAGCTCGTATCTTCTGGCTGCTTCACGGTCAATATTGATAAGTAGCTCGGGCTTTCCTACTTCTACATCTTTCTTAAGCTCCTCTATGCCCACAATACCCATTCCATTGATATTATTCAATACTCTTTCTGAGATTACAATAAGAGAATCTATATCATCACCACGAATTTCTAGATTTATTGGCTTACCGGCAGGGGGACCATTGGCGTTTTGGTCAACGACTATTTTCACACCAGAATATTTCCCCACCACTTCTGTTCTGATATCATTCATTATTTTAGCAGAACTAATATCTCCACGCTCTTTGCTAGGTAAGAACGTCACTGTAATACGAGCCTTGTTGGGTGTAACACCCGGAGCTGGTGGCTCATTTGGGTCAGACGTATTTTCTCCAACCTGTGTCAAAACCGCCTCTACAGCGAGGCTTCTATCACCTATTACTCCTGCAATATCTTTTTCAATCAACTTAGCTATTGAGTTTGTCTTCTCAATATCCGACCCCATTGGAAGCTCTACGAATGTGTTTATATAAATTGGCTGTGCCGTAGGAAAGAACTCTACTTTAGGCGGAAACGTAGCAAACAAACCAATAACAAAAATCAAGAGTAAAAATGTACCTCCAAATGTCATAATAGGTCTATTCCCTGTTAAGACGCCCCTTATGAAATTGTCATAAAATCGCTCTAACCTTGGCAGCACTTTATTTTGAAAAGCGAAAGAGCCTGGTCTAAATACGAAGAAATTTAAAAGCGTCAATAGAATCGTGAACATCATCAAATTCCTAAGCAGGTTAGCTCCGGATATAAATCCTATTAATCCAATAACCACCATGACGGCCACACCTATCAATATATTTTTTCGTCTTCTGTTATAAACAACATCATTATCTGCTTTCTCATCTACTTTCATAAAAGTGCTAGTAAAAACAGGGTTTATGACCAAAGCCACAAAAAGAGAAGAAGACAAAACAATGATTAAGGTGATGGGCATATATTTCATGAACTCACCTACGATACCTGGCCAAACTGCCAAAGGTAAAAATGCTGCCAATGTAGTGGCTGTACTGGCAATAATTGGCATGGCTACTTCTCCAGCTCCGTACTTAGAAGCAGTAACACTATCTCTGCCCTCTTGCATGTATCGGTAAATATTTTCAACCACTACGATGGCATTATCCACTAATAAGCCTAAGGCCAAAATTAGAGAGAATAAAACCACGATGTTTAGGGTTGTACCAGTAAGATTGAGGAACAATATCCCCATTAACATAGACAATGGAATAGCTAATCCCACAAAAGAGGCATTCCTCAAACCAAGGAAAAAGAGTAAGACTAAAACCACCAATATCACGCCTGAAATGATGGAGTTTTCAAGATTACTTACCTCATTTCTGGTGTTTTCACTTTGGTCATTAAAAAGAGTAATGCTAATATCACTTGGCAATGTTTTCTTTACATCAGCCAACACAATCTTGATTTTATCGGCAGCAGAAAGGAGGTTTTGACCAGATCTCTTAATCACTTCCAATGAAATTACCGGCGAACCATCTGCTCTAGCATAGGTAGTGCGGTCTTCATATGTATACTTTACCTCCGCTATGTCCTTTAAGAATATTGGACGCTGATTTTCACTTTTAACAATGATATCACGCATGTCTTCAATGTTGTCAAACTGGCCAACTATACGTAAAGCTCTTCTAAAGCCATTGTTTACAAGCTCCCCACCAGACATCGTCATATTCTCTGATGAAATGGCATTGCTAATGTCATTGAAAGAAACTTTCAATGACTGCATTTTTGGTAAATCCACGTTTATCTGGACTTCTTTCTCTTGTGAGCCCTTAAGGTCAACTTTGTTTACCTCAGGCACCATTTCTATTTTATCCTGAATCTCTTCCGCATATTCTCTAAGTTCATCTGGACCATAATCTCCGGCTACATTGATAGTAACTACAGGGAAATCTGAGAATTTCACCTCTAACACTGAAGGCTCTTGGTCCAAGTCCGTAGGCAATTCACTTTTGGCCACGTCTACCGCGTCCTTAACTTTTCTTACCGCATCCTCTATAGGGATTCCAGTATCGAACTCGGCCAGAATAACTGAAAAGTCTTGAATACTAGTAGAATTTACACTTTTGAGCCCAGAAATAGACTCAATCTCTTTTTCTAAAGGACGACTTATAAGGTTCTCTATCTCCACAGCGGAATTCCCAAAATAAGGCGTATTGATATACACCGTAGGAAGAGAAGAATCCGGAAACTGCTCTTTAGGAATGACTTGGTAAGACTGTATCCCAAACAGAAGTATCATAAACGCCACCAGAAATATACTGGTAGCATTATCCACTGCAAAGGAGCTGAGCCCAAACTCTTTTAATTTTTCTTTGATGTTTTCCATTTCAGCTTAGTTCATTAATTCTTTAACCGTGACTCCGTCTGATACACTTCTAGCTCCTTCTGTGATCACCTTGTCTCCAGCTTTCAAACCAGATTCTACCAATGCATCACCTTGACTTGTTTCCCCTATGGTGATATAAGACTTCCTCGCTATTAGTTTATCCCCACTACGTTCTGCTATGTAAACATATTTCCTACCACTAACTTCTTCTTGAACCAATGATAAATTCACGGAAAGAGCATCTTTCTGAAAAAAGTCTTTGAACGAAATCTCAGCCAATAAATTAGGTTTTAGCTTCCCCCCCATATTGTTTGAGTTCACCTCCACTTTGAAAGTTCTATTGCTCGGGTCTATCGTTCTTCCTACTAAGGATACAGGTTTGTTTACGTTTTCTCCCAGTGCAGGAAAACTAACATCAACACGCTGTCCACGTTTAATTTTACCTAGATAGCTTTCTGGCACATCGGCTACTATAATTAAATTATTTGGATTAAACATTTGAACTATAGGTGCTCCAGGAGAAGACATCTCGCCGGCTTGTAAAAACTCTTTATCCACTACACCGCTCATAGGGGCATAAATGTTTGCCTTAGCCAATTGAGTACTAAATCCTTTGAGAGATTTTTCTAGCCTCTCAAAACTATTTTTGGCCTGTAGGAACTGTAATTCTGTACCTATTTTTTGGTCCCAGAGTCTAGATTGCCTTTCGTAAATATCTTTGGCGAGTCCTATGCCGGTCTCTAATTCTTCCTTTTGGTCAATAATAGCCTGCATATCCACTGTGGCAATTAGGCTTCCTTTTTTTACATATTGCCCTTCTCTTACATTTAGAGTGACAATTCTGCCTCCTAACTCACTGCTGGCATAAACCATATCGTCACTCATTACAGAGGCTTGCACATCTGTGAATCGAGTAAAGTCTTGATTCACAGCAGTAACTGTTTTTACCAATAAAGCCTCTTTTTCTTTCGGAGGATCTAGTATTAGTAACTCCTCTTTCAGCAAACTGATTTCACTTTCTAAAGTTTTAAGCTCTGTTTTCTTATCATCGAGTAATTTTTTTTTGCCTTCCACCCCTGAAGCTTCTCCACTTTCACCGCTGCAGGCTAGTATACCCACTAATAGTAGACTTAATACCGGAAATTTTAATTTGTTTTTCATTCTCTTTTAGGATTAATATATTTCCCGAATTAATTAAATAATTTACCATGTGCTTTGTCTAAATCTACTTTCGCAACCAGCACATCGTATAGAGCGGCGAAATAATTTGTTTGAGCTTGTCTGTTATCATTTTCGGCATTTACAACCTCTAAGTTTGAACCGACACCTTCCTCATACTTTATTTTTGTGACACGAACTATCTCTTGTGCCAAATCCATATTTCCTTTTTGTACTTCTAGGTTCTCTAAGCCATTCTTAAGACTTATTGTAGCCTGATCATTCTCAAGTCTGAATGAGTTCCGAAGCATTTCTGCAGTATTATCCATCTGGATGAGTGTTAACCTTTGACGTTCCACTTTTGTTTTACGTAAGCCACTATCAAAAATTGGAATGTTTACGCCTAAACTAAGGGCAGAGGATCCAAACCATAATTCAAACGGATTAAAGCTTGGATTGCTATGCCCAGCTCCCAATGTCCCAGTAAAAAAAACATTTGGAAGAGCACCCTTTTGATAACGCTCCACATTAAGAGATATCAAGTCTCGGTTTGTTCTAAGAACTTGATACTCTATTCTACTGTCTGGATCCACTTCGCTGTAAGCAACCAAGGCTAGAGCCTTAATTTCTTGATCCTTTAAATTATCGGTAAGAGCTATATTTCCTGCCACATTCATACCCATTTGAAACTTTAAAAGCTGGTATGTCAACTCAATTAGGTTATTGACCTTATTGAGTTCTGCTTTGAGATTATTTTTTTGAACCGACAGTCTATCTAAGTCTAGTTTCTCTACAAAACCTTGCTTATACATCTCCGTCGTATTGTGTTGAAGCGTATCCAATCTACTAATGTTCAGCAGCAGTAGTTTAGCTCTTTCTTCAGCTACAAGTGCTGAGTAATAAGCCTTCGTTACGTTTTCAGCAACGGTTGTTTTAGTTTGCGTAATTGTTTGGTCGGCTAGCCTTCTGTAAGTACCCGCAGCCCTAAGACCCACTAACCAAGTGGCGTCATATATGAGTTGATTGACACCAATGCCCGCTTGACCACTCCATGGCAGTCCAAACTGAACCTCAATCACTTCCCCTGGAAGTGCCTCCGGGTTAAAGTTACTCGCTTCAATTAACGATGTGGGCACAATGGCATTGTAGGTATACTGAAATTGACCTGTAATCTGAGGCATTCCAGCTGCCTTGATTTCCTTAATCTCCATTTCAGTATCCTGTCTTTTTACTAAAGCATTTTTAACTTCAGCGTGGTTTTTAATACCATAATCCACTGCTTCTTTCAAAGTGAAAGTTTGCTGACCCTCTGCTTGGTAGAGCATACCCAAGCTTAAAAATCCAAGTAATAGTTTTTTCATTATTGTTGTTTTATTTCTTCATATGTCTTTAGTCCCTTCTCTGTAACTATTCCTCTTAAAAAGTGCTCAATAAAAGCCAGTTGAACATCGAGAATATTAAATTCTCTCGGCGGAAAGGCTTCGGGGTTAAAAGCCATATCTACCGATTCAATTCTTAAGTTTGCCATAATAGTTGGATTAATATCCTCTCTATAAAGGCCCTGCTTGATCCCCTCATTTAAGTTCCTGAGGACCACATTCCGAAAACCTTCTTTATATGCCAAATAATGCTTCCATGATTGCGGATAATATTTTTGTAAGTCGTGGAAAATTGCTGGGTTAACATTTGCCAACATTTCTCTCATTAATTGAGTAGAAAGGATTATTTCATCTATTGGATTTATGGATACCTCATAAATCTTTTTTTCGGCACATTTTTCTTGTTCCAAAAAACAGATGGTTGACGCTTCAACTAAACATCGCTTATCTCTAAAGTGTAGGTAAATTGTTTTTTTTGAAATACCCAAAGAAGCCGCAATTTCATCCATAGTTACGCTTCTTATCCCTCTGGTGAAGTACAATTCTTGACTCTTTGACAGTATGCGTTTTTTTATTTCCACAGGACCAAAACTGAGGAAACTTTTAAAAGGTTCAAAGTTTCCTTGCATTATTTTAATGTCCTTTTTTTTGAACGGTAAATTGTAATGGCTGGACGGAATATTCATTTTAGTTTTTGGTAACATCATATCCTTTATTATCAATAAACTATATCCCACTTATATCTCATATTCACGACGCACTCGAATAAAACAATAATTATAGATAATAGTACTATTCTAATTTGTCTCTAATAGTTAAGACTTCTGAACGGTTCTGAAAAGTTTTGAAAACCTACTCGTTTCGGCTTACCTTTGATCCAGCAAACCACTATAAACTAATTCATGAATTGGTACAAACATTTAGTATTCCCTTTCCTCAAAAAAGTTGACCCAGAAAAAGTCCATTATGTTATGATGGATTTGTTAGTTTTTGCCCACAAAATACCTTTTGGCCCTGCGATTATTAGAAATCTTTATTCTTTAGAAGATAAAAGGTTAGAGAGAAAAGTTTTGGGTCTGAAATTCAAGAACCCAATCGGTCTCGCAGCCGGATTTGATAAAAATGCTAAGTGGATAGATGAGCTCTCCAACATTGGTTTTGGATTTATAGAAATAGGTACCGTTACACCGAAAGCTCAAGATGGCAATCCAGTTCCGCGATTATTCAGGCTAGCTGAAGATGACGCTATCATAAATAGAATGGGTTTTAACAATGAAGGTTCCATAAAGGCCGCCGACCTTTTGAAGTTGAAAAAATCCAAACTTATGATTGGTGGAAATATTGGCAAAAATAAGCTAACTCCAAATGAAGAAGCCCTTTCTGATTATTTGATAGCTTTCAATGATTTACATCCTTACGTAGATTATTTTGTGGTTAATGTAAGTTCACCTAACACTCCTGGCCTTCGGGAACTTCAGGATAAAGAGCCACTAAGCAAAATTCTAAATAGTCTCAAAGAAGCCAATTCAAAAAAAGAAATTCAACGACCTATTCTGCTTAAAATAGCTCCTGACTTAACAGAAAGTCAACTGGATGATATCATAGAAATAACGCTTGAAACAAAAATTGATGGCCTGATAGCAACGAATACGACTATCGATCGAGAGCCACTCAGAACTTCAAACAAAATAGTTTCTAACATCGGTGCGGGTGGATTGAGTGGTAAACCACTAAAGGATAAATCAACTGCTATTATAGCCTATCTTTCTAAAAAATCTAAAGGGGCTTTTCCTATTATTGGTGTTGGCGGTATACAAACCACAGAAGATGCCCTAGAAAAATTAGGAGCTGGTGCGGCACTTGTGCAGGTTTATTCTGGTTTTATATACGAGGGCCCTGGAATGGTAAAAAGAATTTGTAAAGGCATTTTAAATAAAAAATAATGGCAGTACTTCCCTACAAGGATAAAACAAGCGGTAAGAAAGAACAGGTTTCCGAAATGTTTGACAACATTTCTAACAACTATGATTTTTTAAATAGAATATTGAGTGGAGGTATTGATATTTACTGGCGACGAAAAGCCATCTCTATCTTAAAAAAAGAGGCTCCTAAACTTATCTTAGATATTGCTACGGGTACAGGAGATTTGGCGATTGAGGCTAATAAACAGCTCAAGCCTGACAAAATTATTGGTGTTGATATTTCTCAAGGGATGCTGAATAATGGCATAGAGAAAATGAAGAAACTCGGCCTTTCAAAAAAAATAGAAATGCGGATAGGTGATTCAGAGAAACTCCTCTTTGACAACAATACATTTGACGCCGTGATCGTTTCATTTGGCGTAAGGAATTTCGAAGACTTGAATAAGGGTCTAACAAATATGTGCCGTGTAACCAAAGAAGACGGGACCTGTGTTGTGATAGAACTTTCGACTCCTAAAAAGTTTCCAATGAAGCAGCTTTATGGATTTTATTCTTCGAAAATTCTTCCGACCATCGGAAAACTAATTTCTAAGGATACTGCAGCCTACTCCTATTTGCCTGAATCTGTAAAAGCATTTCCAGATGGAGAAGATTTTCTAAGCATTTTTAGAGCCGCTGGTTTTAAGCACGCTTATTGCAAGGCCCTTACTTTTGGCATATGCTCTATTTACGTAGGTAAAAAGTAAACTATTGATTTTGAACTTGTTCCAAGTATCACGTCTTGATAAATTATCTAGCAGAACCACTCTTCTCCTTAAGAGTAAAGTGTTTTGTGCTCTAATTTTTATAGGATTTTCAGCCTGTTCTCAGGTAAGTACTGTGATACATCAGGTAGATTATGATGCGAAATTGGTGCGTTTTGGCTATTTCATGGGAATTTCTCAGAGTAGTTTCAGAATAAAGCACAGCAGTCAATTTCTAGATCAAAGCGGAACCGACTTAATAGATGCCATAACTTCTCCCCAAAAATTAGGATTAAAACTGGGCGGGTCCATGAATTTTAACAGAGGAGACCATTTTGACGTACGGCTTATGCCCACTGTAGCTATTTATTCAAGGCAAATATTGGTGGATCAGGACCCAGATAAAATCCCATCAAGAGATCAAGCCTGGTTTGAGTTACCAATCATGCTCAAATATAAATCACTTAGGCGAGGAAATATGCGAATGAATGTTTTCATAGGTATCCGTCCTGCTTTTGAAACAAATGCAGTGAATCTAGCGAAAAAGGCTTCCCTTACCAGAAATGCACGTCTTAAAACTCTTGATTTCAGTGTAGATTATGGTGCTGGATTAGAGCTATTTCGTCGTTACTTTAAACTATCCCCAGAATTACATTTTTCTCATGGCTTGAGCAATGCTATTAAACCGGGCACCGCAGGGGCACCTTCTAGTCCAATAGACATTTTAGACAGGTTAAATAGCCACACAGTCTCCTTTATTCTAGCATTTGAATAGCTCATTCATAAGTTTTTCAGCCACCTCTTCTGAGGTCTCATAACTTCCCATATCATCTGGTAACACGCCGGCCTGCATATTCACCTTCCCGGCAACTGCCATGCGTGATTTTTGCCACTCTTTTGCCGTAAAATGTACTGCTGGTAGGCCAGCATCTAGAAAAGTAGAAACATTATCAGCATTCACGCCCGATCCAGCCATTATTTGAATACGGCCATCTGCGGTTCTCACTAATTCCTTGAGAAGATCGAGGCCTAACAGAGCACTTTCCTTTTGACCAGAGGTCAAAATTCGTTCAAAACCCAAATCAATTAGGGTCTCAAGAGCAACCATTGGATCCGGACACTGGTCAAAGGCTCGATGAAATGTCACAGGAAAAGGAGAAGCCCATGCGATTACCTTTTTACAAAGTGCCTCGTTCACTGAACCATCTGAGTTTAGTGCTCCGAAAACAAATCCTCCTGGATTTAGTGCCTTTATTTGAAATATTTCGTTATCTATGGTCTGTACTTCTGACTCGGAATAACAGAAATCACCACCTCGTGGTCTAATCATAATAAAAGTTTTAGGAACTATATTCTCCAAAACTAGTTTTATAAGTCCATGAGATGGAGTAGTTCCACCCTCTAAGTAGCCGCCGCATAGCTCTACCCTGTCTGTTGAAAGACGATGAGCCACCATGGCCGATGCTAAAGAGAAGCAACAAATTTCCGTTTCAGTATGCATTTTATATTATTGTAAATTTCTGAATATCAAGTGGTTTCCTTTTTTTTAAATACTTGGGGCACTTTTTTATCAAAAATACGTTTTTGAATAAAAGATTTTGATATTTTTGCAGCCAAATTCAAGAAATAGACATTTAAACAGCGTGAACATATGTACTGGACATTAGAGTTAGTTTCTTATTTAGAAGATGCCCCTTGGCCTGCTTCAAAAGATGAATTGATAGATTTTTCTATTCGATCTGGAGCACCAAATGAGGTTATGGAAAATCTTTCTGAATTAGAAGATGATGGTCATCCTTTTGAGACAATCGAAGAGATATGGCCAGATTACCCAACAAAAGACGATTTCTTCTTCAATGAGGACGAATATTAGATAGCTATTGCGTTTTGTATTAGAGGCTTTTCTTTGGAGAAGCCTTTTTTATGTCTTCTTGAAAACTAAATTAGGCCACACTTGTTAGTACTTTCATAAGCTCTACCAAATCTTTGTCATTGACTTCCTTGATACGGTCCGCGAGATCTAAAAAGTTTTTGTAAACCTCGTCTGCATCCTCTTTAGCAATAGGAAAGCCTAAAATAGCCAATCGATGACGCAAAGCATGCCTACCGCTTCTGGCGGTTAAAACAATATCTGACTTGTCTACACCAACAGACTGAGGCGTCATGATTTCATAGTTCTCTGCGTGTTTAAGGAAACCATCCTGATGAATTCCCGAAGAGTGAGCAAAAGCATTACGCCCTACAATGGCCTTATTAGCCTGCACGGACATCCGCATAGCCTCTTCCACAAACTTACTCATCGGATAAAGCATCTCACTTTTTATATGGGTATAGAAACCCAAATGGTTATGCACTTGAAGTGTCATGGCTACTTCCTCGAGAGAAGTATTTCCAGCTCTTTCTCCAATGCCATTAATTGTAACCTCCACCTGTCTAGCTCCTGCCTGTATACCTGCAATAGTATTTGCAGTTGCCATTCCTAAATCATTATGGTTATGCATAGATAAAATGGCTTTATCTATATTGGGTACATTATTCATGAGATAGCTCACTCTCTCATGCATGACAGAGGGTAAAAGATAACCAGTAGTATCTGGTAAATTCACTACCGTAGCACCCGCCTTAATTACGGCTTCTGTCATTCTAGCTAAAAACTCTAAATCCGCTCTTCCTGCATCTTCCGCATAAAACTCTACATCCTCCACAAAAGATTTAGCATATTTTACTGCTTCTACGCCCCTTTCCAGAATCTCGTCCCGGGTGCTGTTAAATTTATGCTTTATGTGCATGTCTGACGCACCTATGCCCGTATGAATCCTAGGCCTCGTAGCGTCTTTTAACGCCTCTGCGGCTACATCGATATCATTTTTAACAGCTCGAGTAAGTCCACAAACAATGGCGTTCTTCACTACTTTAGACACCGCCTGTACCGCTTTAAAATCACCAGGACTGGAAACAGGAAATCCCGCTTCAATGATGTCCACACCTAATTCATCCAGTTTTTTAGCTATGAGCACTTTTTCGTCAATGTTTAATTGACAGCCTGGAACCTGCTCTCCGTCTCTTAACGTAGTATCAAAAATATAAATTTGCTTACTCATGCTTCAAAATCTTGCTTAATTATCCTTATACCTCCTTTACAAAGCTAGCCTAACTTTCAAGCCTCTGATAATTTTAAAGACAAGTAAGCCCGAAATAAGAATAATATGCCAAAATGGACTCAACTAACTGCTATATTATTCTAGCACAAGCCCATTAAATTTCTATTTTTACATCGAAATTAGAGCCTAAGACCATATCATATCAGTTTATGTACAAAAAGACGAAAATAGTAGCCACAGTAGGGCCCGCATCGGATAGTGAAGAAATGTTACTTAAACTGGCACTGGCCGGAGTAAATGTGTTTCGATTAAACTTTTCTCATGGTAACCATCAGGAGCATCTTACTCGACTAGAGCGTATTAGAAAAAATAACGCCAACCACAACCTCAAATGTGCCATTCTTCAGGATTTGCAAGGTCCTAAAATTAGAGTCGGCCAAATGGAAGGAGGAAATGACGGTGTAGAGCTCATAGAAGGAAACACCTTTATTTTCACGAATGAAGACGTGGTAGGAAATGCCGAGCGAGTAAGTACTCCTTATAAAGGGATGTTTCAAGATGTAAAAGTGGGTGAGCGTATCTTGATGGATGACGGGAAGCTGGAAGTTGTGGTAACAGGCATTGACGTAGAGAAAGAGCATGTAATTACCAAAGTGGTTTACGGCGGGCTTTTAAAGCAGAAAAAAGGTGTCAATCTTCCTAATACTAATATTTCTCAACCAAGCGTTACGGATAAGGACTGGGAAGACCTAGAATTTGGACTCAAGCATGACGTAGATTGGATAGCCCTTTCTTTCGTTAGAACAGCTAAGGAAATCATTGACATCAAAAAATATATTAAATCAAAAGGCTCTTCGGCAAAAGTGATTGCAAAAATTGAGAAGCCTGAGGCCATAGATAATATGGATTCTATCATTGAGGCTGTTGATGCCATCATGGTAGCTCGTGGCGATCTGGGTGTTGAAATGCCTGGTGAAGAGGTTCCCTTCATCCAGAAAGAATTGGTTAGAAAGTGTAACCTAGCTGCTAAACCAGTTATTGTAGCTACTCAAATGCTCGAGAGTATGATTGATAATCCTCGTGCTACTAGAGCGGAGATTGGTGATGTAGCAAATGCTGTTTGGGACGGGGCGGATGCTGTCATGCTTAGTGGCGAGTCTGCTGCTGGTAAATACCCAATATTGGCTGTAGAAACAATGACCAAAACTATTATCCAGGTAGAAACAAAAGCCGAGAAAGACCAACTTTATTTTAAGTATCATACCCGTGTTTCTGAAGCCGATTACGAATCAGAAGATAAGGATAATGATAATGTGATCATGATGGCTTGTAGGCTTGCTAGAGACTTGGACGTAAAGGCCATTATTGGCTATACTACCTCTGGCTATACCGCAGTGCGATTATCACACCACAGGCCGAAAGCACATATCTATATTTTCACTTCAAATTCTAAATTAATGACACAACTGAGCCTCTACTCTGGGGTTGAAGTATTCTCTTCGGAAAGAATGCCAAATAATCATGAGGACAACTTGGTGGATGCTGCTATGAAGTTTTTAGTTGCCGATGGAAAATTAGAGAAAGGTGATAAATTCATTAATACGCTTAGTGTGCCTCTTTTAGAAGATAATAGAACCAATACGGTAAGGTTAAGCATAGTAAAATAAAGAATGCCTTTGCTCTTCCTGAAGCCCTGAAGCATCTGTTTCGGGGCTTTTTTGCTTAGAAGCATTAAAAGCTATTAAGTTGAATGTCTTTAAAACCGTATTAATTTATACCTAAAGTATTAATCCCTATTTTTAGAACTATATTATTAAAGCCAAAATGAACGTACTCCTTATCCTTTCTTTAGTGACAACTCTTCTTTCAATGCAAAAGGAAGAACTCCCAAGGATTGCTATTGCCGGCCTAGCCATAGAATCTAGCACCTTTTCCCCCGCATTATCTACAGAAGATGACTTTCATGCGAGATATGACCAGGACGCCATGTTGCGTTATCCTTTCTTTCAGCCAGACTCCCTCCTTACGCGACAAGCTAAGTGGTTTCCAACAGTCATCGGTAAGTCTTTACCGGGCGGAGCGGTGACCAGAGAGGCTTACGAATCGCTCGTAAATCAAACGTTAGAAAGACTAAAAAAAGACTTGCCTTATGACGGCCTGTTTTTTGACATACACGGAGCCATGAGTGTAGTAGGATTAGATGACCCAGAAGGAGATTTTATTATTAGAATAAGAGAAGTTATTGGCACAGAAACACTCATTTCTACCTCTATGGATTTGCATGGAAACGTCTCTGAAAGGTTAGCTAAGCATACTGACTTAATCACATGCTACAGAATGGCACCACATGAAGACGCTATCGAATCTAAAAGAAGGGCTGTTACAAATCTTATTGAGAGATTAAAGTCTGGAAAGGGTAAACCAAGATATAAAGCTTGGATTCCTGTACCCGTCCTTTTGCCAGGAGAAAAAACCAGTACTAGAATAGAGCCTGCTAAATCTATTTATGCCGAAATACCGCTAATAACCATACAAGAGGACGTCATAGACGCTGCTATTTGGGTGGGGTATGCTTGGGCAGACGAACCTAGAAATCATGCTGTAATCATGGTAACAGGAGACGACGAGAATGCGGTAAAAAAGTCTGCTGAAAAACTCGCTAAGAAGTTTTGGGATGAACGAGAGGCCTTTGAATTTGTGGCTCCAACAGCCACTTTAAAAGAGAGTTTAGACAAGGCTTTAGCAAGCAAAGAACCACCATTTATCATTAGTGATTCTGGAGATAACCCTACTGCTGGCGGAGCAGGTGACGTAACCTGGTCTTTAAGAGAGATTCTAATGCGATCTGAATTACAGAAAGCCAATGGCCCATCGCTCATATATGCCTCAATTCCGGGACCAGAAATGATAGAAGCAGCCTTGAAAGTTGGCTTAAAAGGAAAGGTTGATGCTTTAGTAGGAGCCCAAATTGACGACCGATTCGCTCCCCCTTTAAGATTGACTGGAACGGTGGAAGCCATCAAGAAAGGGGATCGCCATGCTGAAGTGGAAGTTGTGATTAAAGTAGGTTCTGTTCACGTGATAGTGACCAAAAAGCGTAAGCCCTACCACCACATTAAAGACTTCACAGATTTGGGATTGGAACCCAAAATGACGGACGTCATCGTTGTAAAAATTGGTTACCTAGTTCCAGAACTTTATGATATCCGTAAAGGATGGCTTTTGGCACTAACACCTGGCGGAGTAGACCAAGATTTACATAGGTTAGACTACAAACGGATAAAGAGGCCAATGTTTCCTTTGGATGAGTTTTCGTCTGAGCCGGACTTGTCAGCTAGGTTTATTTCTTCTTCTGAAGAATAAACGTTAGGGCCTCATGAGGGTTTTAATAAATGTACTTAACACCAGTAAACCGTTCTCAAAATGGTCATTATTGTTGATAATAATATCAGAGTACTTTCTTGTAGGTTTTATAAACGCCTTGTAGGTAGGTTTTACATGGTTTTCCCATTGGTAAAGTACTTCAGCTAGCTGTAGACCTCGCTCTTTTCTATCTCTTTTAATACGGCGTTTAATCTTTACCTTTTCTTTGGCATCGATAAATACTTTGAGATTCAACAAATCTGAAATGCTAGACTCGTGAAAAACAAAGAGGCCTTCAACTACAATAACTGGAGCCGGAATATGACCTATTTCTCTAGGTAAAACATCAGGATTATTAAAGGTGTATTCTGTATGGTGTACTGCCTTCCCATTGACTAAGTCTTTGATGTGCGAAGCATACTGTTCAAAATCTATACATTCTGGTAAATCATAATTTTGAATACCATTTTCATCTACGGGTATCCTTGAGATCTCCTTATAATAATTGTCTTGAGAGATAAGGCATACCTGCTCTTTTGTAAAGTGCTTTAAAAGGCTTCTCAAAAAGAGCGTTTTCCCAGAAGCACTACCTCCGGTAATACCTATTACGAATGCTTTCCCTTTTGAATCCACTTTATTTAAATCGACCACAGAATCTGTCATTAAAACCGAAAGCGTTTATTGATATATCGCGTACAAGATAAAAAGACCTTCGTCTTCATAAAGCGAACACAAAATTAACAATTCAGATGGTTATTATTCTTTTCCACTTGCTTCTTTGTAAATCAATAGCTGCTTTTCGCCACTAGACTTCATAAATCCCCTATACATGCCCGCTGTATTAAAAGGCATGGCTACATTTCCAGCCTTGTCCATAGAAATGATACCGCCCGAGCCTCCAAGTTCTTTGAGCTTATGCATTATTACTTCTTCGCCGGCCTCTTTGAGAGAAAGTCCTTTGTATGCCATTAAGGCAGAAATATCATATGCCACCACAGACCTTATAAAGTATTCACCATGCCCTGTGGCAGAAACAGCACAGGTAGTATTATTTGCATATGTTCCAGCTCCTATAATTGGGCTGTCACCTACTCTATTCCATTTTTTATTGGTCATTCCTCCTGTAGACGTCCCCGCTGCTAAATTGCCACCCTTATCAAGAGCAACGCAACCTACTGTCCCGAATTTATAATCCTCCGGAACACTATATTCAAAAGCAGATTTTAATGGTTTTTCTTTTTCAGAATGGTCCAATTCTTCCCCTTCTCTTTCCTTTGCGTCTTGCAAGGAACGCCATCTTCTTTCCGTAAAAAAGTAACTGCTGTCTACCATTTCTAGGCCCTTTTCTTTGGCAAACTGCTCTGCACCTTTACCGGCCAAAAGAACATGCTTAGATTCTTCCATGACTGTTCTAGCAGCCAGAATAGGACTTTTAATATGACTGACGCCAGCTACCGCACCCGCTTGAAGGTTTGAGCCATCCATAATGGAAGCGTCTAGTTCGTTTCTACCTTCATGAGTAAAAACGGCTCCAACGCCCGAGTTAAACAATGGGGAAGCTTCCATCACCTGAATGGTCTTCACTACGGCATCCAATGCAGAACCACCTGTTTCTAATACTTCATAACCAGTTTTTAAAGCCTCGTCTAGTTTATCTTTATAGGCCTTTTCTTTTTCTGCAGACATATTTTCCTTAAGAATAGTACCTGCTCCGCCATGTATCGCTAGAGCGAAGTTTTCTTGGGCCTGAAGCTGTCCGAAGAAAAGATAAAAAACAATGAGTAATTTTTTCATGCGTACTTTGCTTTTTTTTAATAAAACCGTAGTCGTTTTTATGCAAATTATTCAAGAAAAACATCCTAAAAAAATATCGGTGTCAATATTAGGCTGCGGATGGCTTGGGCTCTCCTTAGCGGAGTCTCTAATTGAAAAAGATTGTGAGGTTTGGGGATCTACCACAACCATTGATAAAATAGAACTCTTCAAGCAAAAGAAAATCATTCCAGAGATCATCAATCTAAATCCGGAATGGCCCAAAGACGTATCCATTGATTATCTACGGACTGAGGTTCTAATCATTTGCTTTCCTCCTAAACTCCGTTCAAATGGCGAACTATTTTTCATGAATCAAATACGAAGCCTCGCCAAAAATTTAAATCAATTTAGTGCCGATAAGGTAATATTCACGAGCAGTACCTCTATTTATCCCTCTCTCAACAAAGAAATGAGCGAATCAGAGGCTGATGAAAAACATATTTTTTTTCAAGCAGAAAGTATTCTTAGGGTCAAAGCCAATGAGTTAGGAAAGAAAATCAATATCCTTCGCTTAAGCGGTCTTATGGGGCATGGAAGAATACCTTGTAAATATTTTTCTGGTAAAAAAGGACTAAAAAACGGCGACACACCTGTCAACTACATTCATAGAGATGACGTGATACAAATTATATGCATGATCCTAGAGGGCACCATTTGGAATGAAACGCTAAACATAACAGCTCCGTTTCACCCTTCTAGAAGTGAAGTGATGGCTAAGTGCTCGGCTGAAACCATTTACGAAAAGCCCGAGTACATCAAATCTGATGAAGTGGTTCCTTTTAAAGTTATTAGTGGAGCAAAGTTTCAACGTCTAATGGATTACACTTTTCAATATCCAAATCCTTTGGATTTCCCTTTTGAATGAGACTTAATGCGTATGGCAGACTGTTCTGTGAAGTCGCCAATTGTAGACGTAGGCTAAAGCCATTAGAACAGAACTAATGCTTAGCAATAAGTGATTATGTGACACAAAATGGACAACAACAAATAGAAAAGAAAAACAAAAAAGAAGCAACGGACGTTTGTTATCATGGTATCTATAATCTTTTATTAGAATAGAGACTCCGAGCAACAAACTACCTAGAATAAGACCTATCTCCACATTTTCAGTAAAAAATCGATCGCCTAATAAGGGCATAGAAACCAACAGAAATGGCATGGCCAGACAATGTACAGCACACAAGAAAGATAGGCCTAAACCCATTCTGTGTAATAGATGCGTATGTTTTTCAATGAATTTTTTCATTCTCTCTTGCTAAATGCAACAACGATGCAAAAGTAATTATAAATGCAACACTATTGCAAGTAGGACCCACCAAAATTAATTTAATCCTACTAATGCTTGGTAAAATCTTTTATTAGTATGCTTGCATAACAATTCCAAAGTCAATAAATTTACAACAGTATGCTTGCATACCTTTTTTGAATAGGCAATGGAATACAATAACGGACTTAATCATAACATTTCTCGTCTAAAGAGCTTTCCTAGCTTTTTACGACCTTGGCTTTTAGACAGGACCCTTGGCAAAACCGTGAAGTATGTTGGT
>JBNMFK010000021.1:0-21003 GCA_051269965.1 Algoriphagus sp.
AATCAGCTCTTTGGACTTATGGCTAATATCTAGGTACACAAACTCTTCACCAGATTTTTTCATTTCTGCATCTATTCCACGGGCCACTATATCTCTAGGGGCTAAAGAACCCCTGTCATCATAGTCATACATGAATTCACGACCTTTTTTGTCTCGTAGTACACCACCCTCACCTCTGACGGCTTCGGTGACAAGAAAACTGGGAAAAGAGCTGGGATGATATAGACTCGTAGGGTGAAACTGTATCATTTCCATATCCCTCACTTTCCCTTTTGCCCTATAAATCATGGCTATACCATCACCTGTAGCAATTACTGGATTAGTTGTAGCTGCATAAATATGGCCGGCTCCACCTGTAGCCATCAATGTGATTTTAGAAAGTATTTTATCCACCTTGCCTGAGGTTACATCAAGAGCATAAATACCATAACAGGAAACTTCCTTTGTTTCACGAGTAGTTTCAATACCCATGTGATGCTGGGTGAGAAGTTCGATGGCATAATAATGTGTAAGAATCTCAATGTTAGGATTTTTAGACACTTCCTCTAAAAGAGCTCGTTCAATTTCCCCTCCTGTAATATCTTTATAGTGTAAGATTCTTTTTTCGGAGTGGCCACCCTCACGGGTCAAATCGTAGGTTCCATCTTCGTCTTTGTCAAAATTAGCCCCATAATCAATCAGCTCTCTTATTCTATCTGGACCTTCTCTAATTACTATCTCAACAATTTCTCTATCACAAAGGCCATCACCTGCGATGAGGGTGTCTTGTATATGCTTTTCGTACGTATCTGCTTCTGGATCAAAAACGGCTGCTATGCCGCCTTGAGCATATTTAGTATTGGTTTCTTCCGCATTAACTTTGGTTAAAACCAGTACTTTACCTTTTTTTGCAGCATTTAAAGCGAAGCTTAAGCCCGCTATTCCTGAACCTATTACTAAAAAGTCTGTCTGACGCATGATGAATTACTATATCTAGATGAACAAAAAAAGGAAGAAATGTTGGGATTAATGGTATAGCAAAGAAAATCTAGTCTACCCTCTGAATCTTATTTTAAGCTAACCCTTCTCTTAGAAGATCATGAAGATGTATAAAGCCTAGTACCTTATGGTTTTCCTCTATTATCAGTTGTGTGATACTATTCGTTCTCATAAAATCCAAGGCGTATGTACCCAATGCGGTAGAGCGTATTGTTTTGGGTGAAGCGGTCATAATATCTTGGGCATTCAAGCCGCTAAAATCCTGATGTACGTTCAGCATTCTTCTCAAGTCGCCGTCTGTGATAATTCCTACCAGATTGTCCTGACCATCCACAACGGCTGAAGCACCGAGTCGTTTTGAGGAAATCTCTAAGATTACCTCATTTATTCCAGCATTTTGACGTATAACAGGAATTGCATTATTCGGATAAATATCGCCAACGGTTAAGTTCATTTTTTTGCCTAAATTTCCAAGGGGATGATTGCGTGCAAAATCTTTTTCCCTAAAATTTCTTATTTCCATAAGACAAACGGCCAAAGCATCTCCCATGGCCATGGCTGCGGTAGTTGAAGTGGTGGGAGCCAGATTGTTGATGCATGCTTCCTTTGTCACAAAAACATCTAAAGTACAATTTGAAGCCTTTGAAAGAGCTGATTTAGTATTACCTGTAAGAGCGATTAAGGGGCATTTAAGTCTCTTTATATGAGGTATTAAATTGATAATTTCAGGACTATCACCGCTCTTGGATAAGCAAATAACGATATCAGTTTTGTGCAATATGCCTAGGTCGCCATGTAGAGCATCCACGGCATGCATATAAACGGATGATTGACCTGTAGAATTGAAAGTAGCAGAAATTTTCTGAGCTATGATGGCACTTTTCCCAATTCCTGTAAGTACTACTTTTCCTTTAGAATTGATTATCAACTTAATAGCCTCTAGGAAGTTGTCGTCAATTGAACTTTTCAAAGATTCTATTGCCTCTGACTCAGCCGAAAGGACATTTTTGGCTAGGTCAATAATTTTTTTATTTATATTCGTATCCACTTATTAATTTTAAAAGAAGTAAGTGGCAAAAGTATAAAATCTTTTGTTTCAAAAATCACGGAACCCCCAATACATAATTGAGTTAAAAGTCTAAATCTTTAGTTTTTTTTGGCTAAATTAGAAACGGTAGTATTGAGTTCCTTACAGATCAGGAAGAGTGGAGTATTTACTGACAAATTTATAATGATTGATATTAATATCGAAAAAAAATTAAAGCAAAACCTAAAAGAGGTTTTTGGCTTTGATAAATTCAGGGGTGAGCAGGATAAGATAATTCACAGTGTGGTTTCTGGGAAAAATACATTTGTGATAATGCCAACGGGTGCGGGTAAATCGCTTTGCTATCAGTTGCCTGCTATAACATTAGATGGAACAGCTGTGGTTATTAGTCCATTAATAGCCTTGATGAAAAATCAGGTTGACCAAATGAATGCATTTGGGATAAATGCCCAGTTTCTAAACTCTACACTTAACAAATCCGAAATGACTCGGGTTAAAAAAGATGTCTTGGCAGGAGATTGTAAATTGCTTTACATAGCTCCAGAGTCCTTAACTAAAGAGGATAACCTGATATTCTTAAAAAAAGCTAATTTGTCTTTTGTGGCTGTGGATGAGGCTCATTGTATTTCTGAATGGGGCCATGATTTTAGGCCAGAGTATAGGAAGATTAGAAGCATTATAGAGAGCATTAACATCAATCTGCCTATAATAGCATTAACAGCTACGGCCACGCCAAAAGTACAATTAGATATTAAGAAGAATCTTGATATGGATGATTCTACACTCTTCAAGACTTCCTTTAATAGAGCTAATTTATATTACGAAGTTAGGCCGAAAATAAACCCAAAGAAGAAGCTGCTCCAGTTTGTAAGTCAGAACAAGGGTAAATGTGGTATTGTTTACTGTTTAAGTAGAAAGAAAGTAGAAGAAATTGCTAGTCTTTTGGCCGTGAATGGTATAAATGCTGTGCCGTATCATGCGGGTTTAGATCCTGATGTACGTGTGAAAAACCAAGAGGCCTTCTTGAAAGGAGACTGCGACGTGGTATGTGCTACGATTGCCTTTGGTATGGGCATAGATAAACCAGACGTTAGGTTTGTGGTGCATTATGATGCTCCTAAGTCGCTGGAGGGATATTATCAGGAAACAGGAAGAGCGGGAAGAGATGGCTTAGATGGCCATTGTCTTATGTTTTATGCTTATGATGATGTCTTGAAACTTGAAAAATTTAATAAAGATAAGACCGTAGTGGAGCGTGAAAACGCTAAGGCTCTTTTGATGGAGATCGTTTCTTACTCTACCCTTGGAGTTTGTAGAAGAAGACAGTTATTGGGTTATTTCGGAGAGTATATGGATGAAGATTGCGGTTTCTGCGATAACTGCAAAGGAAAATCTAATTCTTTTCAGGTAAAGGATGAAGTTATCTTAGCACTCAATGCTATTATTGCTACTGAAGAACGCTTCTCATTGCAGCATATAGGCGACTTGCTAACTGCGAACACGTCAAAAAACGACTATATAGAGAGCCATGATCACCATAAATTAAAAGAATTTGGTGCGGGCTTAGAGTTTTTCAAAAACGATAATGTGAACTTCTACAAGCCTAATGGAAAAGATGATACGGAGAAAGAAAAGTTTGGGCCTACAGATAGGTGGGTTTCTGTACTACGCCAATTAATGGTTTATGGATTTATTGAAAAGGACATAGAAAATTATGGCGTTGTTAAAATCTCTGAGAAAGGAAGGGTGTTTTTAAAGAATCCTTTCAATGTAGAGATGCGTGATGACCATGATCTCTCAGACGCCGAAGGTAGTCGTGATGACGAAATTCAATCTTCTTCAATAGGGGGAGCTGGAGCTGCGGCGGATGAAGTTCTTCTGGATATGCTGAAAGGGCTCTGTAAACGGGTTGGTAATGCTCACAACATACCGCCATATGCTGTTTTTCAGGAGCCATCACTTTTGGAAATGGCGACAGTCTATCCTGTGAATATAGAGTCTCTTACGCAGATTCAAGGAGTGGGAATGGGTAAGGCCAAGAAATTTGGTAAAGCCTTTATAGAGCTTATCGCTGAATATGTAGAAGAGAATGATATAGAAATCACGCAGGATTTTGTCGTTAAATCTGCAGTTAATAAATCTAAATCTAAGATAGTTATCATTCAGCAGGTTGATAGAAAAGTGAGCTTGCTAGAAATAGCAGACACACTAAAAATAACGTTCGATGAACTCCTTACTGAGATAGAGAATATCTGTTACTCAGGTACAAAACTGAATATAAATTATTATTTAGAGGAAGAAATGGATGAAGATAAGCAAGACGATTTGTTTGAGTACTTCATGAGTTCGGCCTCTGACGGTATTGAAGAGGCTTTAGTCGAATTTGAGGATTATGAAGAAGAAGTAACAGAAGATGATATTCGACTTATCAGAGTGAAATTTTTGAGCGAAGTTGCTAATTAGACGCCCTTGAAGGCTGTCCTTAAATGGCCTCCTATTTTATTGCCAAATGATTTTATAAATTTGCCATTCATTAAAGGTTCAAAATGCAGGTAATTCAAGGAAACATTGTCAATATTTTTGATGAAAGCATTCATTTTGGAGATCTTATTCTAAAAGATGGAAGAGTATTTACCATCAAAAATTTGGGAGAGGAGAAACCTGGAGAAAGCTATTTGTTACCCGGTTTTGTAGATGCTCATGTGCACATTGAGAGCTCCATGCTTAGTCCAGCAGCATTTGGAAAAATTGCTCTCTGCCACGGTACCATCGGTTCTGTATCTGACCCCCATGAAATAGCCAATGTTTTGGGAATAGAAGGCGTAGAGTACATGCTAGAAGATGCCGCTCAAACACCCTTCAAGATAGCTTTTGGAGCACCTTCTTGTGTGCCAGCTACCTCTTTTGAGACGTCAGGAGCAGTGATAGATGCTGAAGGAATAAGAGACTTGTTAGGGCGACCAGAGATTTCCTATCTAGCAGAAATGATGAATTTCCCTGGGGTGATTTATAAGGATGAAGAGGTCATGAAAAAGCTTGAAATAGCGAAGGAGCTTGGGAAACCTATTGATGGACATGCACCTGGACTTATGGGAGATGATGCAGTTAAATACTTTAGTCAGGGTATTAGTACGGATCATGAGTGCTTCACTTATGAAGAAGCAGAAGAGAAATTAAAGCTTGGCGTGAAGGTGCTTATCAGAGAAGGAAGTGCTGCTAAAAACTTTGAAGCACTCATACCATTAGCAAAAGACTGGTCACATCAGATGATGTTTTGTTCTGATGACAAACATCCAGATGAGTTACTTAGAGGCCATATTAATGCGTTGGTAGCTAGAGCTCTGAAGAACGGTATAGGGTTGTTTCAAGCTCTGAGGATGGCATCCCTAAATCCAGTCAAGCATTATAAGTTGCCCATAGGTCTCCTTTTGGAGGGCCATGAAGCAGACTTTATTAGAGTTCAAGATTTAGAGAATTTTCAAGTATTAGAGACTTACGTTAATGGTAAATTAGTAGCCGTGAATGGTCAAAGTTTATTGGGACAAACTATCAGTAAAGTTGTCAATAATTTTGAAGCTGAAAATATAAAGCCAGAAGATTTAAAAGTACTAGGGGATGGCTCTGGACGTAAAATAAATGTCATCAAAGTGAATGATGGTCAGTTGATTACAGATGCCCTTTCATTATTACCAAAACTTGAAGGTAAAGAAGTGATTTCTGATACCGAGTTAGACGTCTTAAAAATGGTGGTTTATAATCGCTATCAAAAAAGTGAGCCCGCTATAGCTTTTATCCATGGATTTGGTTTAAAAAAAGGAGCTATTGCCTCTTCGGTAGCACATGATTCCCATAATATTATTGCTATTGGGGTAAATGATGCGGCCGTTGCAGAAGCTATTAATCTGGTCATTAGAGAGCGTGGAGGTATTTCAGCAGTTTCTGATGAAAGAATGGGTGTTTTGGGTTTACCTATCGCTGGTTTGATGAGTGATAAAAGTGTGGAAGAGGTAGCTCTAGACTATGAGCAAATAGATAAGTTCTCTAAGGAGCAACTTGGTGCCACCTTATCGGCTCCATTTATGTCGCTTTCCTTTATGGCACTGTTGGTAATACCCTCACTTAAACTCTCAGATAAAGGGCTTTTTGATGGCGGTAAATTTGAATTTAAAAATTTGTTTGAAGTTTAGCTATGTCGGTTAATATCGTAAAGATTGGAGGAAATATAGTCAACGATGAGGTTAAGCTAGAAAGGTTTCTTACAGCATTCGCTAGTTTAAAAGGAGATAAGATTTTAGTGCATGGTGGGGGTAAAATAGCGACCGAAATTGCTAACAAACTTGGTGTGAAAACTAAGATGATAGAAGGTAGACGTATTACGGATGAGCCTATGCGTGAAGTGGTTACCATGGTATATGGTGGCTTAGTAAATAAGAAAATAGTCGCAATTCTCCAATCTAAAAAGACGAACGCTCTTGGTCTTACTGGGGCAGATGGAGGTGTTATTTTGGCAAGAAAGCGTGAAGTGAAAGCGATTGATTATGGTTTTGTAGGCGATATTGAAACGGTAAATGCGTCACTGATAAGTACGCTACTCTTACAGGGCATTACACCAGTTTTTGCACCCCTTACATATAGCTTAGAATATGGTATTTTGAATACAAATGCAGATACCCAAGCCTCGGCTATTGCTAGGGCTTTGGCAGAAAAAAAAATTGTAAACCTCATTTATTGTTTTGAAAAGAAAGGAGTCCTCTCTGATCCAGATGATGATAATTCAGTGATACCTGTTTTGAAACCGGAGAGTTATGCATCTTTTAAAAAGAGGGGCATTATATATGACGGGATGATTCCTAAATTGGATAATGCTTTTGACGCAGTGCATAAAGGAGTAAAAAGAGTAGTTATTTGCGAAGCGGATGATCTCTTAAATGCTGTGGAGAAAGGGGAAACAGGAACAACAATATTGATTTAAGAATATCATCAAAAAAATGATTTTAGACAAAACCATTTTAGAAGGAGCCATAACTCTATTAAAAAAACTTATAAGTATTCCCTCTTTAAGTAGACAGGAAGATCAAACGGCAAATGCCATAGAGGCATTTTTTAGTGAACGAAATATACCTTTCTCTAGACACTTTAATAACGTTTGGGCTAGGAATCAGTTTTTTGATAAAGAGAAGCCAACAATACTTTTAAATAGTCACCACGATACGGTGAAACCAAATGCCTCTTATTCAAAAGAGCCTTTTGAGCCTATTCTAAAAGGAGATATGTTGTTTGGTTTGGGTAGTAATGATGCTGGAGGGCCTTTGGTTTCTTTGATCGCTACATTTGAGTATTTCTTTTATAAGTCAGATCTTAAATTTAATTTAATTTTAGCCGCGACGGCAGAGGAAGAAATTTCAGGCAAGAATGGTATCGAGGCTTTACTTCCGAAACTACCAAACATAGCGTTTGGTATAGTGGGAGAACCCACAAGTATGGATTTATCTGTAGCTGAAAAAGGTCTAATGGTTTTAGACTGCAAGGTAATCGGTACTCCTGGGCATGCGGCTAGAGAAGAAGGAGAGAACGCCATTTATAAAGCTATGGCAGATATGGAGTGGTTTAGAACTTTTAGGTTTCCTAAGAAATCGACTACGTTGGGCGAAATGAAAATGTCGCTTACAGTGATACAAGCTGGGGCACAACATAATGTAGTGCCAGACGAATGCAATTTTACCGTGGATGTAAGAGTTACAGACGCATATTCTTTAGAAGAAACCTTAGAGATAATCAAAAACAATGTGACATGTGAGGTGATGCCAAGATCGATTCGTTTAAATTCTTCTGGAATTTCAAAAGACCATATTTTCGTCAAAACCGCAGAAAAATTAGGCTTTAAAGTGTACGGCTCGCCTACGTTATCTGATCAAGCTCTAATGCCTTTTGCAACTGTCAAACTAGGCCCTGGGGAGTCTTCTCGCTCCCATTCTGCTGATGAATTCATTCTTATAAGTGAAATAAAAAATGGGATTTCTAAATATATAGAGCTACTAGAGTCTCTAAATAATAATTATTAAACTCTTTTTGATTATCACTTGATGGAGGTTTTGGCATCATTAATGTAATTAACAATGTTCTACTGCTGAGTGAATAAAGAGTACTACAATTTGAGAAGGGAAAATGGAAATTATAAATAGTTTAAAGTCAAGAATTGGCGAAGCTGAGGAAGAGAAAATTTGTCAGTTTTTAGGAGAATCTATAGAATCTGTAGATAAATCTTTTGACCTTATCTTGAACGCTATGTTGGGCGGGCTAAAAGAAATAGCTCAAAGAAACGGAGATGCGTCTGCTGTCTTGAAGGTCATTAATGATGGCGGTCATTCAGGTGATCTAACAGATAACTTATTAGGCTTATTTGGGAATTCTAATAAAATGAAGCTTCTCATAACTATCGGGAATAATATCAACAGCCATTTTTTTGGAAACAATATTGTAAAAGTTATCAACAAGATAACTAGCTTAGGTGGTATTAGTAAAACCTCTGCTGTTTCATTATTTAGCTTGGCAGCTCCTCTAGTTTTAGGAGTAATGGGCAAAAACATAAAAATAGAAAATTTAGATAAGGATCAATTTAGTTTGAGACTTCAGAATGAAAAAATGACGCTTGACCCTGAGGTATCTTCTAGTTTGCTAAGTGCTCTAGGGTTTTCAGAGAAGGGTGTCCAGCATCCAGTCAAAAACAAAGTAGAAGAAAGAGAAGTTAACCAAGAGTTCCGCCAAGTATACAAAAAACGTAAAAAGCCTTCAGGAGATAAACTGACTTGGATAGCTTGGGTTCTTTTGGCTTTATTAGGGCTGGCAGTTGCATATTACACACTTAAGGAGAAGTATTTAATTCCAAAGGCAAAACAAGAAGTTGTGATGAGTATTTCTGACTCCTCCGATTTGAATTCGGTTGACGATAGTATTTTTGAAGAATTAGACATGGAGAGAAATGAAAATAACTCCAAGGAAGAAGCGTCTTTGAACCAAAAAGCTCCAGTGGATTCGGAAAATTTGGAGGAAAAAAATAAAGTTATCTCCCTTGAAACACCTCTGAACACTCCTGTTACTAGAGAAATGCCAGCCTCGATAGATACGAGGTCAATGGCTGTAAAGCTAAGGAGTTCAAAATCTTTTTTCGCAATAAACAATTTGAGTTTCAAAATGAATAGTGCCGAAGTAAGTAACTCAGGTGAAGTTGCCGAATTGATTAACTTTCTTAATGACAATCCCGGGAAAAGTATAGAAATAGCAGGAACTGGTAGTTCAACTCTTATTGCTGAAGATAGAGCTTACGGTCTTCAGGGCTTATTATTTGAATCAGGCATTGATAATTCGCGACTAAAAGTTTTATCTTATGCTTTAGAACGTAGTGATGGGTCGGTGGTTGTAAAAATAAAATAAGATTCAGATGAAATTTTGAAATCTAATCCTCGTCTATTGAAGACGAGGATTTTTTATGAATTTAATCGAGGTTCACCCTTCTCAACAATGTACTTACTAAGAGTTTAATGAAGAGTTTAACAATAGTTTTAAACTCTAACAGTTTATCACTTATTTCGCAGCGTATTTAACAAACTCGACCGAATGAAGATTTTTGCTTTGGCAGCTACGTTTCTTTTATTGACCTCAAATACCTACGCCCAAGACCTGAAAACCAAAGCAAATTGGTTTAACTTAGACTTTGAAAAAGATGGCTTGCACGGTATGAGTGTAGAGAAAGCCTATGAAGAACTTTTAAAAGGGAAGCCTTCTGTAACAGTGATAGTAGGTGTGATAGATTCTGGTGTAGATATTGAGCATGAAGACTTGAAAGGGAAAATTTGGATAAACGAGGATGAAATCCCTGGAAATGGCAAAGATGATGATGATAATGGTTTTATCGACGATATTAATGGTTGGGATTTTATAGGGGGGGCAGATGGTACAGACGTGGATCAAGAACAACTAGAATCTGCAAGGCTGTACAGTAGATATAAAGTTCTTTTTGGTGAAAAACCTAAGAAAAGACTTCTCAAGAAATATAAAGTGCAGTACAATACCCTTAAAAAGATTGAAAAGGAAATAGTAGAAAAAAGAAAAGAAGCAGAGCAGTATATACCCATTTATGAAGGACTCAAGGAGAATTTAACCATTACAACGGAGAATTTGGCGGAGGTTTTGGGACGAGAAGTATTTAGTAAAGAAGACGTACAAAATTTAAAAGAGTCTGAAATAACGCTAAACACTCGTAGAGCTAAGCAATACTGGCTTAGGTTGGCCGAATTGAATATAGACCTTAAAAGTATAGAAGAAGGACTGGAGCATTTTAAAGACCAATTAGAGTTTAATTATAACACCAGTTTTGATGCACGTTCTGTCGTTGGTGATAATCCAGAAAAACTTGAGTTCGGCAAATATGGGAATAATGAAGTGAGAGGTCCTAGGGCCATGCACGGTACTCATGTGGCTGGAATTATTGCCGCGGATAGGCATAATGATTTTGGTATAAAAGGAGTGGTAGATAATGTCAAAATCATGGTGGTAAGAACCGTACCAGGAGGAGACGAAAGAGATAAGGATGTGGCTAACGCCATAAGATATGCCGTAGACAATGGAGCACAGATTATAAATATGAGTTTCGGTAAAGCCTATTCGCCAGAGAAAATGTGGGTAGATGACGCCGTCAAGTATGCGGAATCTAAAGGTGTGCTTTTGGTAGCTGCCGCTGGGAATGATAATTCTGATATTGATAAAGAACCGCAATATCCATCTAAGAATTATATAAATGGAGGGCAGGCAACTAATTGGATAACTGTGGGAGCTTCTTCAGACGAATTGGGAGAAAATATAGTAGCAGACTTTAGTAACTATGGGCAGATGGGTGTTGATGTTTTTGCCCCTGGGAAGGATATTTATAGTTCTGTTCCAGACTCCAAATATAGCGAGCAAGATGGGACTAGTATGGCTTCGCCGGCTGTGGCTGGTGTTGCAGCTTTAATAAAATCTTATTTCCCAAGCCTGACGTCACAACAAGTTAAAAGTATTATTCTGGATTCCTCAGCAAAATTAGGTACACTCAAGGTAAATATTCCAGGAGGAAATGGCAAGGCACTTTTAGGCGAATTATGTGTAAGCGGAGGGATAGTAAATGTGTATAATGCTGTCTTAATGGCAAATCAAATGACAACCCAGCAGTAACCAAAATATAGAATAAATGTATAAGCCTCATAGGTTACCAGCCTATGAGGCTTTATCTTTCCAACATGAATATTATTCTTTTCGAAAACCCCACTTACAGAAATCAGCTAAAGCCTCTAACGCTTACTAGGCCCATAGCGAGCCTTCGTTTAGGCACTTTGACGATAAGCGAAAAATGGGAGAAACGTACCAAGAGTAGTGTGTCTTTCCTGACTGCAGCCTATCTCCAAAAGAAATTTGCATACCGGAGTACAGTCAAAGAAAATAAGTATATCAATAGTTCATTTATGCCTACTGAAGGCTTAGTGGACATGGTTTTTAGCTTAGTTTTTGGAGAAGTAATTTTGGCAGGTAAGGAAGTCGTGGCCTACTGTTCTGATAAATTTGGTGATTATGATAGCAGTAAAAGTAAACAACTGGCGGAAGGGGACATTAGAGTTCTGAGGAGGCTGCCTGATTTATTTCTTTTAAACGCTCATGAAATTGAGCAGGATTTTTCACTCCTCACTAATGGCAGAACTTCTGAAACGATAAAAGATATTCATACGCGTACGTACGCACTCAATAATATCTTCTTAGAAAAAGGAGTAGATTTAAAAGCCTGTATTCTTAATGCAGAAAAGGGCTCTATTTATATTGGTAAAAATGCCGTGATTCAGGAAGGAGCTGTGGTGATAGGTCCAGCAAGTATTGGAGAAGGTAGCATGGTGGCTTTCGGAGCTAGAATAAGACCTAATACCACGCTGGGCCCAGTCTCTAGGGTAGGGGGAGAAGTGGGGAATAGTATTTTCTATGGTTTTTCTAATAAAGCTCATGAGGGTTTTTTAGGAAATTCATACATAGGAGAATGGTGTAATTTGGGTGCTAATACTAATAATTCCAACCTCAAAAATGATTATAAAGAGGTTGAGCTATATAGTTATGACAGTGATGCTTTAGAACCCTCTGGCGAGCTTTTTTGTGGTACTTTTATTGGAGATTATACGAAAACGGGTATCAGTACGACGTTTAATACAGGAACAGTTATAGGTGTATGTGCCAATGTTTTTGGAGCGGGTTTTCAAGAAAAATTTATACCATCTTTTACATGGGGTGGCAAAGCGGAAGGCTATGTAAACTATAGATATGAAAAGGCTAAGGCAGTCATAAATACTACCATGGGGCGTAGGAACTTAGCTCTTAGTGCAGAAGACGAGTATATGTTAAAGCATATTTTAGATAATAAGCCTGAAGAAATTTCTTAGATGAGGTTTGGAGATATTACAGGTTTAAATCCTCAGAAGGCCACTTTGATTCAGTCTGTGAAAAAAAATCATGTGGCCCATGCCCAGTTATTTCACGGCTTTCAGGGTTCTGGGAACTTAGCCTTGGCCTTGGCTTTTGGAGCATATTTAAATTGTCGAAATCCTACTGAGACGGACTCTTGTGGAGCGTGTGCGTCTTGTTCTAAAATTGATAAACTAGCTCATCCAGATGTGTTTTTTATTTTTCCAACAGCGGGAGGGAAAAAGGTACTTTCGGAGAATTTTATGAACGAATGGCGTTCATTTGCCAGAGAAAACGTGTACGGAAATCTCACAGATTGGTTAGAGAAAATCAATATCAAGCAAGGGAATATACCTGTGGAGGAAGCTCGAAAATTGATTCAAAACCTGTCTTTGAAGTCCTATGAGGGTGGTTGTAAGCTCGTTTATATATGGCTACCAGAAATGTTAAGTATTGAGACGGCCAATGCTATTTTGAAGGTTTTGGAAGAGCCTCCGTCTCAAACTTTCTTCTTATTGGTCTGTAATGACTCTCAGCATTTATTGGCTACAATCCTCTCCAGAGTGCAGCGTTTTGTGGTGCCAAAATTTAGAGATGAAGATATTGAGGCTTTTTTGGCCAAGTCGGGTCAAACTGAAAATAGAGCTAAAGAAATTGCACTTTTAGTTAACGGTAATTTAAATAAAGCTTTAAAGCTTTCTGTTTCTAAAAACGAAAATGAACATGAATGGTTTGCCAATTGGATGAGGTATTGCTACGCCTTCAATGTGATGGAGCTCGTGCCTATGGCAGATGAGTTTGACGTTTTTTCAAAAGAGCATCAAAAACAGGTTTTTGAATATTCTCTAAGCATTTTTAGGGAGCTTTTTCTGGTAGCTAGTGGGAATGACAGTTTAGTAAGGCTGGAAGCTAAAGAAGAGGAGTTCGTTCGTAAATTCTCCAAAGTCTTTAAGATGGATAATCTTCATAAAATTACTCAGCTGGTAGATGAAGGCATTTTTCACCTAGAAAGAAATGTTAGGGCCAAGATTATTTTTCTGGATGTCTCTTTACAAATTGCGGGCCTAATTAAGTGATATTTTGGCCCGAAATAATACATATTAATCTAATATGTCTACACTTTTCTTAAAGATGCCATTCGATTTGCATCTAATTTTTATTATCTAGCGTTTATTGGCTAGATTGGTGCATAATAACACAATCCAGTCAATACATGAAATCTTTTCAGATAAAGGAAACAACTAAAGAGTACGACGTTTTAATAGTTGGCTCAGGTGCTGGAGGCGGAATGGCCGCACACCAACTCACCAAAGCAGGAGCAAAAGTATGTATGCTGGAAGCGGGAGGTTACTATGATCCTGCAGACCCAAAATATATTACACAGTTAAAAAATCCTTGGGAATCTGCTCGCCGCGGAGCAAGCTCAAAATTTAGAAACTTTGGTGATTTTGATGCCGCCTGGGGTGGCTGGGAATTAGAAGGCGAACCCTACACACAAAAAGACGGCTCCAAATTTGGGTGGTTTAGATCTAGAATGCTAGGGGGTAGGACAAACCATTGGGGAAGAATTTCTTTACGATTCGGCCCAAAAGATTTCAAAAGAAAGGATGTAGATGGTTTAGGAGAAAATTGGCCAATTTCTTATGAAGATGTGGCTCCCTATTACGATGAGGTTGAAAAGCTAGTGGGTGTTTTTGGAAGTTATGAAGGTTTACCAGACGACCCAGACAGCATTTTCTTACCAGCACCTAAGCCTCGATTACACGAATTAATGTTTTTGGAGGCCAACAAAAAAACAGGCGTAACAACCATTCCATCTAGGTTGTCAATATTGACAAAACCTATAAATAATGAACGCGGTTCTTGTTTTTATTGCCATCAATGTAACAGAGGCTGTCAAGCGTATGCCGACTTTTCTGCTAGCTCTGTTTTATGTATTCCTGCAATGAAAACAGGAAACCTCACTCTGATTAACAATGCGATGGCGAGGGAAGTTTTAACAGATGAAAACGGCAAAGCAATAGGCGTTTCTTATGTAGATAAACATACAAATGAAGAAGTAACGGTTAGGGCCAAAATTGTAATTTTGGCGGCCAGTGCCTGTGAGTCTTCTAGATTACTATTGAATTCCAAATCTTCGAGGTTCCAAAACGGATTGGCGAATTCTTCGGGTGTGGTTGGTAAGTACTTACATGATTCCACCGGCTCTTCTAGGTCTGCTTTTGTTCCGGGTTTGACAGATAGAAAGAGATACAATGAAGATGGCGTAGGTGGTTTACATGTGTATTCGCCGTGGTGGTTAGATAATTCAAAACTAGATTTTCCTAGAGGTTATCATATTGAGTATGGTGGAGGTATGACGCAGCCTTCTTATGGATTCGGATTTGGAATGGAAAACCTGAATGGTAAATTCCCTACTCGTGATGGTTCAATGAAAAAAGCGGGTGGATATGGAGCGTCGTTAAAAGATGATTACAGACGTTTTTATGGTTCTATGATTCATATGGCAGGTAGAGGAGAGGCTGTAGCTAGAGAAGATAATTACTGCGAAATTGACCCGAATGTGGTAGATAAATGGGGTATACCTGTTTTAAGATTTAATTATAAATGGAGTGACTTTGAGCGTAAGCAAGCCAAACACATGCAGGATACCTTTGAAAATATAATTGGAGCTATGGGCGGTGTAGCTATGGGTAAAAAACCTGATGCTAGCAATGATTATGGATTGGCTAATCCTGGTCAAATTATTCATGAGGTTGGAACGGTTAGAATGGGTTCAGATTCGAACAAATCAGCTTTGAATGCCAACAATCAGGCTCATGATGTGAAAAATCTTTTTGTAGTAGATGGTGGTGCTTTTGTTTCGCAAGCTGATAAAAATCCTACTTGGACTATTTTGGCTCTATCTATGCGAGCATCAGAATTTATAATGAAAGGGGTTAAGAGTGGAGGGCTTTAGTTTGGAGTTTTAGGAAATTGTCCAAAACTTGGACTTTCCACTCTCCGTTATTAAACAAATGATAGAATACAAATGTGAACGTTAAAAAATCATGAAAAGAAGAGACGTCTTAAAAAATATAGGTTTAGGAACAGCTGGTGTGGTGGTTTCTGGGAACGCAATAGCTCATGAAGTAGAGCCTAAGAAAATAGTGGAGGAATTGCCAGATTCTAGAAATGGACAGTTGAAAGAGGAAATTCTTTACGAACAAAAACTAAAAGCCGAGACTTTTTTCAATAAGCACGAAATGGCTACGATAGCCATTTTAGCAGATATTATCATCCCAGCTGACACTAATTCTGGAAGTGCAACAGATTCAGGCGTACCAAATTTTATTGAATTTATAGTGAAGGATATGCCGCACCATCAAGTGCCCATGCGTGGGGGATTAATGTGGTTAGATTTAGAATCTAAAAAGCAATTTGGAGCTAAGTTTATCAAACTTTCAAAGGACAACAGAATGACTCTAATAGACCAAATAGCCTATCCAGAGGATGCTGAGCCAGACATGTCTCAAGGAGTAACGTTCTTCAATAAAATGCGAGACCTGACGGCTACTGGTTTTTATACGTCAGAAATGGGTGTGAAGGATTTAGACTATAGAGGTAATGTACCAAACTTTTGGGATGGTGCGGATGAAGAAGATTTAAAGAAATTTGGTCTTAGCTATGATGAATGGCGGAAACATGTTCCTGCGGAATAATCAATTGAAGTAAAAACTAAGGCAAATAATATTAAGATAATTTAATGAATAAGACTTTAACGATATTAATTCTAGCCGTTGTATGTTTTTCATGTAACGGTGATAGCTTTTCGGGTCCAGAAGATAGCCAAATAGATCAATATGTGATCGCTAACAATTTAGTAGTCACTGAGAAAACGGCCTCTGGTCTAGTATATATTTTAACATCTGAAAATCTAAGTGGGGCAGCTCTCATTGCTGGTCAAACTGTCAATGTTAACTATTCTGGAAATTTACTCTCAGGAAAGAGCTTTGACTCTGGAAACTTTTCTTTTGCATTAGGAGCAGGGAGAGTCGTGCGAGGTTTTGATGAAGGCATAGCTAAAATGCGTGTAGGAGAAAAAGCTACTATTATTTTTCCTTCTACACTTGGATATGGAAACCAAAATCAGGGCTCTATCCCTAAAAACTCACCACTAGTTTTTGATATAGAAGTACTTACAGCTAAGTGATTCAAACGTTAAACTTAAAACCATTGATTTATAAAATGAAATCAATAATAAGTATTATGCGTCTAAGCCTTTGTAGAATCGAGGTTACTTGGTATGGTGCTAATTGAGGAATCTAATCAAAACCTATCTCCCAAAAAAGCTTGAAGGTTTTACTACTAGCTTTTTTGGGAATAAATTGAAATTCTTTAAGTTTTAGAATTATACTGCTGTCAATTTAATTCAAACTTAATACCCTGAGCTAGAGGTAAATCGGTGCCATAATTAATTGTACAGGTCTGTCTTCTCATATATCCTTTCCAGGCATCTGAGCCACTTTCTCGTCCACCACCTGTCTCTTTTTCTCCTCCAAATGCCCCTCCAATTTCGGCTCCAGATGTACCAATATTTACATTTGCAATGCCGCAATCCGAACCCCATGCCGATAAAAATTGCTCGCTTTCAAGCAAGTTACTTGTAAATATGGCGGAGGATAATCCCTGAGGCACACTGTTTTGAATATCTATGGCTTCTTCTAAACTATCATAAGAGTGGATGTACAAAATGGGTGCAAATGTCTCGGTATGAACTATTTCTGCATCAGCAGGAGCCATGGCAATGCATGGTGAAACATAACAATTAGAACCTTCTCTTTCCAATACTTCTCCACCACATAATATTTCACCTCCCTGTTGAGGGATTTTCTTCATAGCCTCAATAAACTTTGAAACGGCATCCAGATCTATTAATGGACCCATATGATTTTTTTCATCTAAAGGAGAGCCAATTACCAATTGGCCGTAAGCATTCACCAGGGTATTCTTAACAATTTCTAATATAGAGTTATGTACAATTAATCTCCTGGTGGAGGTACATCTTTGTCCACAAGTGCCCATAGCTCCGAAAACTACTCCTGGTACAAGGATTTTTAAATCAGTATTAGGGGTAACAATAATAGCATTATTACCACCTAGCTCTAAAATTGATTTTCCGAGTCTGGCAGCTACATTCTTCGCAACTTCTTTCCCCATTCGTGTACTACCTGTAGCAGAAACCACAGGCAGTCTTGTGTCATTTGCCATTAATTCACCAATAACTGCATTGCCTTGAACTAAAGTTACAACACCTTCCTCTACATTATTTCTGACCAATACATCCTTAATAATATTCATGCATGCAATGCCACAAAGTGGTGTTTTTTCTGATGGTTTCCAGATAGTCGTATTTCCGCAGACAAGGGCAATCATAGTATTCCAACTCCAGACGGCTACGGGGAAATTAAATGCAGAAATGACACCTACCACACCATAGGGATGCCATTGTTCCAGCATCCGGTGATTTGGTCTTTCAGAATGCATGGTAAGTCCATGCAATTGCCTAGAAAGTCCAACTGCAAAATCACAGATGTCTATCACCTCCTGCACTTCACCAAGCCCTTCCTGCAAGCTTTTACCCATTTCATAAGAGACTAATTGTCCCAAAGCCATTTTATTAAGCCTAAAAGCCTCGCCCATTTGTCTTACTATCTCACCTCTTAATGGAGCTGGTTTTTTACGCCAACTTTTAAATGCCTTTTGACATTTTAGCATCATTGTGTTGTAATCGGTTGGAGTACTTAGGGAAGCAATACCAATAAGTTTAGCATCTACTGGGCTGTAACTTTCCAAAGCTTGACCTTCTCCATTTAAGAAGGAATTACCATCAAAGTTGCCTAAATTGTTAGCACTAATATTTAGTTTTGAAAGGAAATCTATATTTTTCATAGTGTTATTTTAGCGTTTGAGAACTGAAGGTACTTTCAAATATTTTATCGGCATTACTGGCTTCAAAACCATCTCGGCGGTGCTCCCTAGTTATCTTTGAAATAGCCATATTGGCAAACTGAGGTAATACTTTTCTTTCGGCAAATTCTACATAGCTGCCTGAAATAGATTTTGTTTGTCCATTTGCAAAATCTCCGCTTAGCATTTCAGCCACGGTAGAACTTTGTATCAAAAGACCGTCTTTACTTGTTTTGATTTCTCCACCAGCTGAGTTTAATTTCACACCAATTTTTTGTAAAAATTCATTAAACTCCTTAATCGTATTATAAGCTTTTTTAAGGCTATGAACACTTATGGTATAATGATTTAAATAGTATCTATTATAGATGACCCAGGAGGCATATTCGCTTTCTGATTGAAGTTTTTCATATTCTTTTAACTCCGGCTTCTCCCATAGAGGATGATGTAAAAAATGGTCTATGTCTTCCCACTTATTTAAATCTAATTTATCAACAGGATCCTCTTTAATATATTTGGTATATTTTAGAATTATGGTCCGAGCCTCTTCTGATAACTCATTTATTCTAAGTTCACTAACAAATATTCGTGGTAAATCTGGTACTGGCGGAGAAAACCAATAGGCATTGAGCTTTTTAGATTTGAATTCGTAAAAATCTCTTTTCTGGTAGCCAAAATGAATGAATATTTTTTCAAATGATTTTATTCCCAAATGAGGTATTCCCAACGTTCTAAAAGCGACATGATCATTTTCAATCTCATGGTTAGAGTTAATAATTCCTTCTTCGAGCATATTGTTTAAAACGAAATCTACTGCAGGCACATTTTTTTTGTATCTGGCCATTAATCCTTCAAAAACCTTGAATGCGATATCGATTTTATCGTTCATTTTAATTTATTTTAAAAAATAACTTCCAGTTCGTGTTTTAACTAGTTGCTCCCAGTCGATATCCTCTTGTTTAATAAAACCTTTTTGAGCCAATAGTTCATCTGCTACCATATCTACTACAGCTACAGCAGAAGCGGCTGTAGTCCAAGAAATTGCACGCCAAGTTTTACCACCTAATTTCATTGGATAGCAGGCTTTAAAGTATTCTTCTCTTTCTAGCTTCTCTCCTTTCCATCCTTCTACGACTGCATAGATATAAACGACGTCATCCTGAACAGGTGGTTTAGCTTCAGTTAATATTTTTTCAGCTAGTTGTCTGTCGTTTTTTAATAATAATTCATATAGGAAAAAACGCATGAGTTGGGCATGACCCGGATAACGCATTGTTTTATAGTTTAGCGTATCTACTTTTCCTTCATAGGTTTCGCACATAGTGCCCAAGCCCCCAGAAGTGGAAAATGCTTCAAACTCCTGACCTTCAATATTAATATGCTCAAGACCATCAAGTGAAGAAACTGTTTTTCGGTTTCCATTATGTATCACTTCGGCATCGTTGATATATTCATTTACAACCCCCGCAGGCGACCAAGTGAAACTATAAGCCATTTGGCCATTTGGATACCTTGGAAGGGCACCTACTCTAAGTTCAATGTCCCTAAGTTTAGAAAACTTCTTTGCTAAATGTGCTCCAGTTATTCCTATATAACCAGGAGCAAGTCCACACTGTGGAACCAAAATAGCATCTGATTTTTTTGAAAGTTTTTGAATCAATTGTGTCGTAGGAACATCCTCAGATAAATCGAAATAATGTGTATTTTCTGCTACACAAATCTTAACAATATTTTCATTAAAACTATACGGCAGTGCGGAAAAAACGGCATCATGTTTTCTGATTAATTCACTTAATTTATCTGTATCCCTTACATCTTCAATAATTAAGTCAAAAGGCAATGGGACATCATAGGGGGAAGGAATATGGCTTACTGCGGTCACTTTGTATCTTTCTGATAAAAGTATTCCTACTAGAGTACCAACTTTACCTAAACCTAGTAATAATATTGTTTTCATAAGGGTTGTAATTTTATTAGACGTTTTAAAATTTATAAATCTTTTTTACTTTCAAGAGAAGGCTTAGGAATTATAATGATAGAGTACTTCTTCTATAGCCTTTACCACTGTTTCTGTAGTAAAACACAAAGGTGGATTTGCCTTTAATACGTTGCCAAAAGGTTCATCAGTGCTGATGAGGATGAAATTATGTCTGAGCTCATTTTTTATATAATGGGCCAGTTTAGTATCAGGTCTTTGACTGTTAGATTCAACTATTTCGATTCCTAAGAACAATCCTGAACCTCTGACTTCTCTAATATGGTCATAATTTTTCTGAAGGTCTAAAAAAGAGATTTATAATAATCACCTACCTTTTTGGAATGTTCCTTTAGTTTCTCCTATTCAATAACTTCTAATACTACAAGACCTTATGGCACATGAAACAGGATTACCTCCAAAAGAACTGAAAAATTCAACATGAATCTCCGTTACTTGTCCCACTGGTTAAAAAATCGTATACTCGAGTGTTAGAATTAAAACTAAGACAATATGAATTTATGTGATTTTTTCGAAAAATATCCTGATGAGACTTCGTGCATTGAAGGTTTCAAAACTA
>JBNMFK010000022.1:0-20817 GCA_051269965.1 Algoriphagus sp.
TGGCTGAATCATACTTTGCAAGTTTTGCATCTCATCAGGTAGAGAAATACCTGCTTCAAAAACCCCTAGATCATGGTTTTTAGTGATTTGGCAAATAGAGAGCGGTACACCTATTTGGGAATTATAACTTCTAGGGCTTTTGACAAGGGAATAATGACTTTGAAGAATGAGTGATAGCCATTCTTTCACGATAGTTTTGCCATTACTTCCCGTAATTCCTACTATTGGTAGACTGAAATCTTCTCTGTGTTTCTTAGCCAAACCTTGAAGAGCTTTTACTGTATTTTCTGCGGGGTAAAAAGTCGCCTTATTTTCCATTGCTGGATCTTCAGAAAGCCAAGCCTTATCAACAATGAAGTCTTTGACGCCTCTATCAATAAGTTGACTGACAAAGTTGTGGCCGTCATGACGATCTCCTTTTATAGCTACGAATACTGTATTTTCCGGCTGAGATAAAAAGCGACTATCTGTGAGTAAAATCTTATTTTTTGTTTCGAGCACGGAAGAATGAAATGATGAAAGATAAAGTGATACGAAGGTAAGGGATATTGAATATATCTGATTGAAAACGGCCTAATTTGAACGAATTCATTCTATGGCAAGTACTTTGAGTTTATTAACTTGCGTCAAATTTATAAAGCGAGATGATAGAGACGCACGCTCATATATATGATGAGCAATTTGAGGCAGATAGGTCTGAAATGATGCAAAGAGCCAAGGCAATCGGAGTAAAAGAAATCTGGATGCCAAACTGTAATAGCGAGACTATTGGCGGTATGTTAGCCTTAGAAGAATCTCATCCAGACTTTTGTGTCCCAATGATGGGATTACATCCTTGTTATGTAAAAGAGGACTATAAAGACGAACTAGCGATAGTATCAAAATGGCTAGAGGAAAGGCCTTTTAAAATGATCGGCGAGATTGGCTTAGATTTTTATTGGGATTTGATATTCGTGAGGGAGCAGGAAGAAGTATTTTTAGCACAATTGGCCCTAGCAAAAAAATATAATATTCCGATTTGTATACACTCCAGAAACTCAAAAAAGAATGAACATAATGCCATTATTAGATGCTGTGAGCTAATAGAGGACTTTAATTGGGATGGATTGAAAGGGATATTTCATTGCTTTTCTGGAAGTTTAGAGGAGGCTAAACGTGTCGTAGGTTTAAATTTCTTTTTGGGTATCGGTGGTGTTGCGACCTTTAAGAATGGGGGTTTGGATAGGGTTTTGCCTTACATTGGCCTTCAAGATATTGTATTGGAAACAGATGCTCCTTATTTGGCTCCTGTGCCTTTTAGGGGAAAAAGAAACGAGGTGACTTACATAGATTTAGTGGCAGATAGAGTAGCTTTTTTAATGACAAAAGATAAACAAGAGGTTTTAGATTTAACTGATAAAAACGCTCAGAATTTGATTTATTAAAATGATTAAAAGCTTGTTTTTCTTACTTGTTGTTTTTAGTGCGAATGCTCAAAATTTAGCTCCGGATATTGCTAATTATGATATTGCGGTATCCTTAAATACAAAAGATAAAATCATACTTGGGGAAGAAAAACTTACTTGGACTAATACGAGCTCAGTATCAGTGAACGAATTACAGTTTCATTTGTACCTCAATGCCTTCAGGGATAAAGAATCCACTTTTATGAAGGAGTCTGGCGGGAAATTAAGGGGAGAAAAGTTTGATGAAAAAAATTTCGGCAAAATAGACATAAGCATGCTAAGATCTAATAGAGGAGAGGATCTTCGTAAAAGCATGGTTTTTATTCAGCCGGATGATAATAATAAATCGGACCAAACTGTTATTTCAGTCTCGCTAAAAAGAGTCTTAAAACCTGGCGAAACAATTATTTTAGAAATTGGTTTTAGAGCAAAACTTCCAAAGATTTTCGCAAGAACTGGCTATGGTCCAGATGACTACTATTTAATAGGGCAATGGTTTCCTAAGATTGGAGTTTTTGAAAAAAATGAAAGAGGATCTTGGGCATGGAATTGCCATCAGTTTCATGCTAACTCAGAGTTTTATGCAGATTTCGGTAAGTATAAGGTGAGTATAACCTTGCCTCAAAACCTCATTTTAGGTGCTACAGGAAAGATGGTTTCTGAGACTAAGCTAAAAAACAACTTTAAAAAAGTGGTTTATGAGGTAGACGATGTGCATGATTTTGCGTGGACTGCTTCTCCAAAATTTATGGTCTTTGAAAAGCAATGGAAGCATGTTAAACTCACAGCCCTTATGCAGCCAGAGCACGCGAGTCAACATAAACGGTATTTTGATGCTACAGAAAAATCTTTGAGTTACTTTGAAAATCTATTAGGAAGTTATCCATATCCAACTTTTACATTGGTAGATCCACCTATTGAGGCGAGTGGTTCAGGTGGGATGGAATATCCCACTTTCGTAACATGTGGATCTTATTTCGGTGTGGGTAATTGGCTTAAAATAGCTGAGATAGTCGCTGTGCATGAGTTTGGACATCAATATTTTCAAGGAATGCTTGCGAGCAATGAGTTTGAACAGGCTTTTTTAGATGAAGGCTTTAATCAATACCTGGAAAATAGAATTATGGATGAGTCCTATGGCAAAGGGTCTAATATAGATTTATTCGGGTTTCAGATCGGTGATAAAGAAAGTACACGATTCTCCTATGTCACAATGGATTATCCTGAATTATCAGAAATAAATAAACCAACATGGAAGTACCCAAAAGGTGTTTATGGTGATTTGACATATACGAAAACAGCAACGGCTTTGAGCACTTTAGAGAATTTGGTAGGCAGAAAAAAAATGGATGCTGTTTTTAGAGCGTATTTTCGAGAGTGGCAATTTAAGCACCCCAGATTTAGTGATTTTACGAATACTGCCAATAGCGTTTTAGGCAAAAATTATAATTGGTTTTTCACCCAGGCTTTTGATAAAACATATTCATGTGACTATAAAGTAGACACGTTAAGAAATACGGCAGGGAGAGGATATTTCACATTAAGTAGAGAAGGGAAATTTGTCATACCTACAGATGTACTAGTAAGTTTTGAGGATGGTAGTTCAGAATTATTTATATGGGATGCGGCTAGTCCGCTTGAAAAATTCGACTATCCCAAAGATATCAAATCGGTTTATGCAGATCCTCAAAAAAAGAATCTTATGGATCTTAATTTGCTTAATAACTCATATACACTAAAAAGTAATGATGGCTTTTTATGGAAGTACACGGTTAAAGCTATGTTCTGGATGCAGCATATGATTAGCACATTTCTGTTTTGGATAGGCTAGAGAACCTCGGCACAGTATTAGCTACTGATGACTACTTTGGCTCGTTCGCAAATACCACCAATTGGAGGATTATATTTAGAAACTCCTACAGTTACTTTGTTTACGATGGGGTAAGTTTCTTTTACTTTTTCTATGATTTCATAGGCCACATGCTCTAAAAGGCGGTGTTTGGTTTGCATCACTTTCAACACCAGCTGGTAAAGCTCTTCATAGTTAATTGTATCTTTCAGCCTATCAGATTTAGCGGCACTATCTAAATAGGTATCAATGGTTAAGTCAATGGCATATTTGTTTCCTATTTTTTGCTCCTCATCATAGTAACCGTGATAGGCAAAAAACTCCATTCCTTCTAGTGAAATTAAACCCATCTTATAAATTGTCGAAAAATGAACCTGAAGACTTCTCTGCTACTAGGTCATTGATTGTTTTTACTTTGGCAGCAGACTCCACTACAGAGCCACCTTCTTTCTCTACCATCGACTTTTTTAAGGCTGCTTTTACTTTGTTAACTCGTTCCAGCATTTCCTCAGTAACCTGCTCTTGAGTTTCCTTAGGAGCTACTGCAACTTCCTTGCCTCCGATTAACCTTGTTTTCAGGGCTTCTAATTCTTCCCATTTTTGAGAGTCTGCGAGTACGGCTTGTTCTGCCCAAGAGCTTGGGTCATGCATAGCATAGCTGTTTCCGGCATGGCCTAAAAATTCCTTGATGCGGTACACAGGCGTAGTTGCAACATCTCTAAACGTGATAATATTATTAGCAATGAGAAGCTCAGCTATTTTTGGGCCAATACCTTCTAAAATCGTAAGATCGACCTTATTTGCTTCAAGTTTTTCATTCAGCACAAGGTTATTTGCCGATGAAGCAATCCCTTGAATATTTTCGCCTTCGGTCTCTTCCACTAGAGCCTCTGTTTGAGTTTCTGTGAGGTTGATAGTTTTTTCTTTTTTCTTTTTTTCTTTAAGAGGTTCTTGTTTTGCTAAATTCTCAATTCTGGACATAGCATTGGAAGAAAAAACTCTAATCTGCTCTACAATATCTGTTCTGTAGGACTCTAACTCTGATATCTCAGATTTTAGAAGATGTTTTTTAGACTCAATTTCCTCGTGACTTTCAGAAACGCTGATTTTAGCATTAGTAAGGAGAGTTTCTGTCTCTTCTTTTGCCTTTTCTAGAATGTTTTTAGCTTCTAGACTAGCTTGCTTTACTTTTCTATCAGCTTCTTTTTGTGCTTGCTCTGTTATTTTATTGCTAGTATTTTCGGCATTTTGTAGTGTTTTGATGAGGGACATTTCTACTTCCCTAAGCTTAGCTGCCTCTTTTTCAGCAATTTCCAGCTGCATTCTCAGCATTTTGGACTCATTGCTTGTTCTTTCCCATTCAGAAGCTAAATTATTTAAAAATATATCTACTTCTTCAATATTATAGCCTCTAAAAGACTTTTCAAATTCGAGTTGTTTTATCTCTAAAGCAGTTATTTTCATTGTAATATTTTTTCAGGAAACGTATGATTACAAAATTACACGTGTTTTTCTAAAATTGGTATCTAGCAAGGAAATTTTAATTAAAACGCGGTGTAAAGGTACTTATTAACTAATTTTCCACAAAGATAAACTTCTATCATCACTGGCAGAAATAAATTTATCGTCACTTAGCCAATGAAGTTTATTTACAGAAGTGGCATGACCCGCGTGTCTAGCTCTGTCTATTACTTTTAAAAGCTTAAAAGTAACGGCATCCCACAGCTTTATAGATTTGTCCATACTGCATGTAGCAATAAGAGTCCCTGAAGGATTGAAATCTATATGGTTGATGGTAAACATGTGAGCTGCTATATCCTCTTGCAAATCGTAGTTATGATGTACATCCCAAACTTTTAAATGAGCATCTCTGGATCCGCTGATGAGATTTTCAAAGTTTGGAGAGTACCTCAGGGTGAAAACGGAGTTTTGGTGAGCATTAATTTGTTTTTTTAATTTAAAGGTATGTATGTCAAAAATTCTGATGGTATGATCAGAATATGCTGCTGCTAACTCTCTGTCTATAGGATTAATAGCCAATGCCCTAACACTTTTGTCAGAAGATTTAATGTGTTTTTTAAAGGCCATTTCATCGCCATCTATAACGGTGATTACGCCATCCTTTCCTCCTACAAAAATAGTATCTTGGTATGATTTGATATCAAAAACAGATGTCTTGTTAAGAGCAATAGAGGCAATTTCTTTTTTACTTTCAAGATCAATCACATGAAGTCCAGCAAAATTTTCTACCGCCCAAAGCCTCTTTTTAGAAGTTTCAATATGCATGGCATAAATAGAATGCTTCATCTGAGCAAGAGGCTGCCCTAAGTCGGATTTTGTGGCATCCCATTCCACTAAAAGACCATCTCCTGCTGCTGAAATAAACTTATTTGGCGCTATATGACCTACCACATTGTAGACACAATCTTTATGACCAGTATAGGATTCTAGTTTCTCGGCTTGGTATTTCATAGGAAAGAGAGATATTTGGCTTCCAAAGATAGAATATGCCTGTTCGGTTTCAAAAGAAATGTGAAAGTGGAGCTCATTTACTCGTTTGGGAGGCAAATGAGTCAGAAAATGAAATGTTAGCGATATTACCTTCTAGTGTATTGACGGAAATCGAGCTAGAAGAAATAAAGCGAGCACCTAAAAAGAAAGAATTTCTAGCCAGTAGGTTAGCCATTAAGTATTTAGCCAATCATTTAAATATTCCTTTTTCCGGAATTAAAAAGGATCAGTATGGTAAACCTCATTTAGTAGATTCTTTTTGGCAAATGTCTATTACCCATTCCAAAGATTTTATGGCCGTCATTATGCATCCCAATAACCTCGTGGGCATTGACATTGAAAAACCACAGGAAAAAATGTGGAAAATAATGCCTAGGCTCTACACAGAACGAGAAATAAGTGATATTGATCAAGATTTAGAAAACATGTCTATTTATTGGTCGGCCAAAGAGGCTCTCTACAAGCTGTATGGTAAACGGGGGACAAATTTTAGGGAAAATCTCAAAATTCATAAGACTCCATCTGGGCTTTTAGGAGAGATAATTATGCCGGATTATCAGAAAAGCCACGTCATAAACTACACGAAGTTAGGAAAATACATCTTAGTCTGGGTAGTCTAAACGCTTTCTACCAAATCGTTAAAAGAAATGCCAAAGTGTGATTCATCGTAAACGCTTTTACCATCTCTGATAACTAAAATTTGTGGCGACTGATGCACAACGCCAAAAGTGTTCGCTATTTCGGCTGAAAGACCTCTGTTGCCCAAAATATCGATATAATAAGCTTTGATGTTTTTACTGTCGTCATCTTTCCAGTTTCGCTCCATTCTAGAAAGTGATGTCGTACTGATCGGACAGGTTGTGCTATGTTTAAAAATCATAACAGGCCTTTCTTTAGATTCTTTTTTTATTTCTTCTAGCTGCTCGGCAGCATTAAGTTTGTTCCAGTTCATTTGATTCTTGTTGGATTTCGAATTTGAGAACAACGAAATTGAGTTTAAAAGTTTCAGTAAACCCATAATTTGATTAGAATATTACATTATCAATTAATCTGACATTATCTAAATACGAAGCAATACATATTGCAGTTTTACCAGCAATGTTTTTGCTAGAAAGCGGCTCTAAATTATCGAAATCAGAGATTTCAAGGTATTCCAATTGAAAGTCAGGGAAGCTTTTAAAGTGCTCAACTACCTTTTTTTTACAAGATTCAGCAGTCAAACCATCTTCAAGTGCTTTTTTAGCAATTTGGAGTGACTTGTGGATTTGAGAGGCTAAACTCCTAGCTTTTGGGCTTAGTCTAGTATTTCTGGAAGACATTGCCAATCCATCTCTTTCACGGATTATAGGGCAGGATATAAGCTCTAAATCGAAACTCAAGTCCTTTACAAGTCTATTTAGTATAGCTACTTGCTGTAGATCTTTAAGACCAAAATAGGCTCGATCAGGATTTACGATATGGAAGAGTTTTGAGACTACAGTCGCTACTCCGTTAAAATGTCCCGGTCTAAATTCACCTTCCATCACATGCTCCAAATTCCCGAAATCTAGTTTGAGTTTAGGCACAGCGTTATACATTTCATCCGAAGATGGAGCAAAAATGATATCGCAATCAGCTTTTTTAAGCAGGGCAGTATCCGTTTCAAGAGTACGCGGATATTTCTTTAAATCCTCTTGATTATCAAACTGAGTAGGGTTGACAAAAATGCTACAAAGTACGATGTCGTTATCCTGTCTTGCTTTGTTGACTAGAGAAACATGGCCTTCATGTAAGGCACCCATGGTAGCTACAAAGCCGATACTTAGATCCTCTTTCCTTTTTGCTTTAATGAAATCCTTTGTTTCAGAAATAGTATGGAAGATTTTCATGTTTTTTTATTACTCTACAGTAACAGATTTAGCAAGATTCCTTGGCTGATCTACGTTTCTCCCTCTTAATACCGCGATGTAATACGCAAGTAATTGCAACGGAACGGAAGTAAGAAGTGGAGAAACTATTTCATGGCATGCGGGAATAGAGATGGCAAAATCTACCATTTCTCTTAAGGCCTCATCACCTTCATTAATGATTGCAATTACTCTCCCTTTTCGAGCTTTAACTTCCTGAATATTTGAGACAACTTTTTCATAAGAACTATCTTTAATGGCCAAGAATACTACAGGCATATCTTCGTCAATCAAGGCAATGGGTCCGTGTTTCATTTCTGCTGCTGGGTAACCCTCAGCGTGGATATAAGATATTTCTTTTAGTTTGAGGGCACCTTCAAGAGCTACGGGGAAATTTAATCCCCTTCCCAAGAAAATAAAATTTTGAGCAAAAGTAAATAGCTTTGAAATATCCTTTATTTCGTCTGCTTTGGCTAAAATATCCTCTATTTTAGTAGGAATAGCGGCGAGTTCTGAAAGCAGTCTTCTGTAAAGTTCGTCTGTAATGGTTCCTTTCTGCTTGGCAGTGGCTATCGCTATCATGGATAAAACAGTCACCTGAGCAGTAAATGCCTTCGTACTTGCTACCCCTATCTCAGGGCCAGCGTGGGTATAAACTCCAGCATCGGTAAATCTAGATATGGAAGAGCCAACTACATTACAGATTCCAAGGACAGTGGCTCCACGTTGCTTGGCCAATTCTAGAGCAGCCATGGTATCGGCTGTTTCTCCAGATTGCGATATAGCAATGACGAAATCACCCTCTTTTATGATGGGATTTCGATATCTAAACTCAGAAGCATATTCAACCTCCACATTTATACGAGCTAGTTCTTCAAAGAGGTATTCACCCACTAATCCAGCATGCCATGAAGTGCCGCAAGCTACAAATACGATTCTTTTGGCTTTAGAAAGATTCTCTAAATGATCTATTAATCCACCTAACTGAATATGAGAAGTAGAGACATTTAGTCTTCCCCGCATACAGTCGGCAATTGATTTTGGTTGTTCAAAAATTTCTTTAAGCATAAAATGCTCAAAACCGCCTTTTTCAATGGACGCAAGTTCTAATTCCACGGTTTGAATGAAAGCTCCTTTTTTCACATTCTCCAAGCTCTTAACAGACAATTCTCCTTTGTCTACCACAGCTATGTCATAGTCGTCCAAATAGACTACTTCCTTGGTAAACTCAATAATTGGTGTGGCGTCTGACGCAAAAAAGAATTCATTTCTACCTACTCCAATGACGAGCGGACTTCCTTTTCTGGCGGCTATGAGTTGTTCTGGTTTATCTTTGTCAATGATAATAATAGCATAAGCTCCCACTACCTCTAAAAGGGCTAACCTTACGGCCTCCTCGGTATCGCAAACCTTCTGCGATTTAACGTCCTCAATGAAATTAATGAGTACTTCTGTATCAGTCTCACTAACAAAAATATAGCCTTTGTTAACTAAAGACTTTTTAAGTGAAGCATAGTTTTCAATAATACCATTGTGGATGATTGCCAAGCTTTTACTTTGGGAGAAATGTGGATGAGCATTCACATCGTTTGGCTCACCGTGAGTGGCCCATCTAGTATGTCCTATTCCTATTGTGGCATGTAATTCTAGGTCTTTTATTTCGGCCTGTAGATCAGCCACTTTCCCTTTTTTCTTATATACTTTCAGTTCATTCCCATTTAGAAGAGATATTCCTGAACTGTCGTAACCTCTATATTCTAATCTTTTGAGGCCTTTGATTATTAGTGGAGCTGCTTCTCTATGTCCTACGTAAGCTACAATTCCGCACATATTATGGCAGTTTGAATTAAACTTTAAAAATATAAAATTCTATTTAGCTGTATAGTAAATCTCTAGCTTAAAGTCTTTAAGCACTATCCGATTAAAATTACCATTAAAAGCTAAAGCACCACCTGCTTGCGTTCCGCTCGGAATTCCTGCTATCAATATCACACCATTATCTGGTCGGTTTTGTGAAGTAATGGATTGTAAATAGGGTGTAATATCGAGGGAGAACGAGTTGGTACTATCTACATAACTGCTAAGAAATCCTGTAGTGGCATTAGCCGTATAATTCACATAATTATAGTCTGAGTTTATACGAGCCACGGTCTGATTTTCGTTTAGATTGACCAATGTCATGTAAGCCGAAAGAGGTATCCCAGTGGTAAACGTATTTGTATCTGCCTTGAAAATTAAATTAGCTCTTCCCACGAGTGGGTTTTTTAATTGGCTAAGCCCAGGAAATGTTATTCTAGCCGCTGTTCCATTTCCTGCTTGAACGTAAACATGTCCATTTGTCTTATCACTTGATAAACTCTGTGTTTTACTATTTAAAGCCGCAAACGCAGTTGAAGACCGGTCTGTAGTGATTTGATTAAACCGACCAGCGGTAAATTCAAATTGATATCCATTAGAAAAAGTTGCACCAGGTTCGTGATAGTATATAGTTAAATCTGAGAAGTTGCCAGTTGAAACCGAACCTAAATTAAAAGAGACCATCGACTCTCCAGTGTTAGCTCTAGCCGACAATCTGAATCCAGGAAATGCTGCAATGAAGTTTTCTGTATCCATAGATTCATCACCGTTGGCAAGTGCCCTTAGTTCCTCGACGATGGTATCAGGTAGTTTAATTCTAACATAAAATAAAGAATCACCTAGAGGGCTAACCATATCGGACTTTCTCAGTGTTCTTGAAGCCAATATTTCGGGATTATAAGGCACTTCCTGATCATAATTATAATTCTGATCGGTTACTAGAGCGTTCGTAAGTCTTGTGACTTCTAAAGTGAGGTCGGGAAGAGAGTCTCCATAAGCCCTGCTATCATTGTTAATGACTCTTATAGTTACGGAGTCAATGATTGCAGTTGAACTCAGTATAAAAGGTGAAACTTCCTGCTGGAAACTAGCAGGGTTAGTTGCAGTTCTTAAAGTAGGCTGCAGATAAGCGACAGAAGATATTTTACCAAAAACAGGGTCAGTGTATGAGCCGACAAAGGCTAAGCTCTGATTTGAGGTAATCGCCGAGTCCATGAGGTATGTACTCGTTGATAGAGATAGGGTATCACTGAAAAACGTTTGATTTTGGCCGCTTCCTGTTCCAGGATAACCAATATCAGTGGGATCTTCACATGAAAAAAAGAAAGCGGAAGCCAGTACAAGTACTGAGTTCCGCAATAATTCAATCTTATATAGCATAAAATTACTTCGCCAATTCTGTGTATAATTTAAAAAAAGTTTCAGTGACATTTTCATCTCCTATCAAAGCTTCAATTTGCTTTTCTGCTGTTTCGTTTACAATATTATCAACGTTCGCGTCTAGGTTTTCATTAGCCTTAACTACCACATCTGCGTACTGGCAACCTAGTTTAATGAATCCACTAAAATCTCTAGACCTTAGGTTGGCTAAGTTTTCATCAGATATATCTAACATCTTAGCCTTTGGAATCATGTCCGTAGTAAACTTATGGTCGAACACATTATTGTAAACGGTGAAAATAGATTTTGTATTCTTAAAGATGGGATCATTTTTGTATGTCGTCTTCAAATAAAGAGGTACTAAGGCTGTCATCCAGTCTGTACAATGTACCACATCAGGAGACCATCCTAACTTTTTAACAGTCTCTAAAGCACCTTTACAGAAAAATATAGCGCGCTCGTCGTTATCATCATAGAAAGCCCCTTTTTTATCAGTAAAGACATATTTTCTATGAAAGTAGTCTTCGTTGTCCAAGAAATATACTTGAAGCTTTGCAGAAGGAATGGAGGCTACTTTAATGATCAATGGTTTTTCTTCGTCGCCAACAGTGATGTTTATTCCAGATAATCTTACTACCTCATGTAGTCTATTTTTCCGCTCATTGATGGTCCCAAAGCGTGGCATCAGTATTCTGATTTCCATACCTCTTTCTTGCATTTCCTGAGGTAACTTTTTTGTAAGTGTGGCTATTTTCGAAAGTTCTAAAAAAGGATCAATCTCACTAGTAATATAGAGAATACGGATTTTACTCATTTAATGACTTTATTTTGTTAAGTATGGGGAAGGTCCTTCCAATTCGGCCACAAAGATACTAAAAAAAATCGCATACTTTCCCAAATCTATTCTAATAGCTTGGTTTTTAAGGTCTCTATAGACGAATTGTCATTTTTTTAAGACTTTAAGTTTTCGAGGCGAATAAATCCTTTTGCATCTTCCCTCATTTTGAATCCTAAATTTGCCAAAGCCAAGTCCGTTTCTTTTTTTAGAGAGCTATTGCCAGCAATGACCGTATCAAAGTATCTCGACAGTTTTTTACCAGTTATGTCAAAGCATATCTTTTGATAGTCGTGATAAGAATAGCCAACGTATGGTTTTCCATAGTTAATCCAGAGCATTCTAAGGACATCATCTATTCCTTTTTTGTTATTCGTGGCTAGCTGAATTTCATGATGAAGTAACAAGGCTGCCACTGCTCCTTTGTGATAAACGGAAGCTTTCCTGTTTGGTATTCCCTTTTCATAACCGTCTAGCCAAAGATCATATGAGGACTCTAGTAGTGATAAATCAGCTTGGTCTGCAACTTCAAAGTGCCTCCTTAGGGTAGTTTCGAGTTCTTTTTGATACTGTTCTTTGCTGAAAACGCCACTTCTATAAAGTATCCAATCGCCATAAAATGTGGTAAGACCTTCTGCCACAAAACAAGTATTGAAATAGTTTTCTTTACTGTAGTCGTAAGGTAAAAGCTCTTTTGGCCTTATGCGTTTAGCATTCCATGTATGAAATAATTCATGTGAGGCCAAGCCAAGGAGATCTGGATAAATGGCCTCAAACTCTTTTCCGTCAGGTCCAAGGGTCATCATGGTGGAGTTTTTATGTTCCACGCCGTGGAAATAGGGCATAGGCATCATCCAAATCATGAAATGATAGTTTTTTTCTGGAAACTCACCAAAAACAGCGATTTGCTCTTTTGTGAATTTTTTAAAATCAGTTAAAACCTTATCCCAAGGGACTTCTATTTTGCCTTTAATCCATATGTGGAATGTACTTTCTGAGAGGGTATATGTTTTATGCTGAATCTTCGATGAAATCATGATGGGGCTATCTACCAATGCATGAAAGTCGTCGGCATAAAATGTATTTATACCATCTTTTTTTTCGTATTTCATGCCACTTGCAATATCTGTGTTGGCATTGAAGTCAATGTGAATCTTACAGGCTTCTTCCTGATGATCTTTCAGATACATGAGGCAATTAATAGGATTGAGGTAAAGGAAAGTATCATTAATGTAGCTACCGCCAGCATTTTTAATATCAGCATAAAACTCATAGGTCATGGTAAAACTAAGCTGTCCTTTGGATTGAATCACCCAAGTATCTTTACCAATTTTCTTTACCTTTAAGGGTTCTCCAGACTCGCCGAAAGCCTTAACTTTACGCAGGTATTTTGCGAAATTCTGGATCTCATATCTTCCGGGTCTCCAAGCAGGCAAATGAACTGTTTTTACAGAAAGGTTATTGTTTGAAAACAGAGCCTCTATCTTTAGATATTTTGACTTAGCGTCTGTGCATGAAATTTTGTAATTCATTCTGGTTTTGACTTTTGAAATAAAGAATTTAATATGTACTTTTGCACTCCCAAATTATAGGAAAGGACAAAAATAATTGAATTAGAATGAAACGTACATTCCAGCCGTCAAATAGAAAGCGTAAGAACAAACATGGTTTCCGCGAGCGTTCTGCCACAGTAGGTGGAAGAAAGGTTATAAAAGCCCGTCGTACAAGAGGAAGATGGAAGCTGACAATTTCTGACGAAAAGACGCATAAATAAGGATTAAAGTATCATAAGGTCTATATGAGCCACCCCATTTTGGTGGCTTTTATTCGTTCCCTTCGTCTATCGAAAAATTTGATATTCTTATTGAATTCGATTGTAAATGTAGCTTTGTGTTAGAACAATCTTTGTCAAAGTCAGAACGGCTCTGTCACATTAAGGTGATAGAAAGTCTCTTTAATAGAAAGAATACCGCAAATAAAAGCAAATCAGCGTATCCAATCCTTCTGATATACCAGGCTGAAAGTATAATTTCACGTTCACCAAAAGTTTTATTTTCTGTACCAAAACGGAAATTCAAGAGGGCTGTAGATAGAAACCTCATTAAAAGAAGACTAAAGGAGGCATATCGTCTTCATAAAAAGCTCTTATCAAGCAATCATGACTTGAATATTGCCTTTCTTTATACCGCAAAAGAAATATTGGACTATCGGAAAATTGAAAATTCAATGCAACAATTGGTATCCGAAATTTAATGTCGCATCGACGAAAGACTTAGGTTGATTTTGCGTTTTACAAACAGAAATTAGTAAGTCAAAAGGTTGACATTTTGACATAGATTCCAATCAAATGAAAAAAACTTCAAGGTATATAATTATTGCCTTTATAGCATCCAGTTTAGCCTTAGTGGGCTTCAAATATGAAGATCGCTATTTTGAAATAGCCAAAAACCTTGATATTTTTGCTACGTTATTTAAGGAGTTAAATGCCCTTTATGTGGATGAAATAAATCCAAACAAGGCCATGCGTACTAGCATTACGGCCATGCTGGAAGAGTTAGATCCCTATACAAACTTTTATCCGGAAGATGATATTGAGGATTATAGAACACTAGCCACAGGGAAGTATAACGGTATAGGAGCTACTATAAGCACTATTTACGACGCACATACTGTGGTTATGATTTATGAAGGCTCGCCAGCAGATAAAGCTGGTCTTAAGATAGGTGATGTCGTAACACACATCAATGACGTGTCGCTGGCGGGAAGAGATAGCGAACAGTTAGGTCGCTTATTGAAAGGGCAAACAGATACCGAAGCGAGTTTGATAATAAAACGTTACGGAAAAGACAAGCCGATTGACCTTAAAGTGAAAAGAGCCGTTGTTAAAACACCTAACGTCCCTCACTATGGTCTTATAAATAACGACGTAGGCTATATTCAATTAAGTGACTTTAGTGCCACTGCCGCAGCAGAAATCAAGAATGCATTTGCGGAAATGAAGGAAGATGGCATGAAACAGCTTGTTTTAGACTTAAGAAGTAATCCCGGAGGGCTACTTAATATGGCGATTGATATCTGTAATTTCTTTGTTCCGAAAGGAGAGCTGATAGTAGAAACAAAAGGTAAGGTTGGACAATGGAATAAACAGTACAATGCTAGGTTTAATCCCATTGATACGGAGATGCCAATTGTAGTATTAATTAACAGTGGGAGTGCATCTGCCTCAGAAATAGTGAGTGGTACTTTGCAAGATTATGATCGAGGGGTAATAATTGGCCAGCGTTCTTTTGGTAAAGGACTAGTTCAGACGACAAGACCTTTGAGTTTTAATACCCAACTAAAAGTGACTACTGCGAAATATTACATTCCCTCTGGAAGGTGTATTCAGGCAATAGATTATTCTCACAGAAACGAAGATGGCAGTGTGGGTAAGGTTCCAGATTCTCTGAAATCTACCTTTTATACAAAGAATGGTCGTCCTGTTTTTGATGGGGGTGGAGTAAAACCAGACATTTATTTGGAACCAAGAGTTTTGTCTGAATTGGCTAAACAGCTTATTAGCGAAGGGGTTATTTTTGATTTTGCCACGTCTTATTATTTCAATCATGAAAATAATATGCCATCTGAAAACTTTATAATCTCAGATGAAGTTTATTCGGGGTTCTTGGCTTTTGTTAAGGAATCAGGTTTTTTATACAGGAATGAGGCAGAAGATGCTTTATCGGAATTAGAGTCGCTTGCAAGTAACGAGAAAGCTTACGCATCTTTAGCCGGGGCACTGGAACCATTAAGAACGTTGGTAAACAAAAAAAATGCTTCAGATTTATTTAGATTCAAAGAGCAAATAAAACATGAGCTGGCTTTAGAAATTCTAAGCAGATACCATTATGATAAAGTCATGAAATTTGTTTCCTTTGAAAAAGATCAGGAAGTTCAGGAAGCTCTTAAATTGTTTGGTAATATGAATCGTTACAATGCTATTTTGAAAGGGAAATAATGTCATTAATTCTAAGCATAGAAACTTCTACTAATGGCTGTTCCGCAGCTTTGCATTCAGAGGGGTCACTAATTAGTAACAGCGAACTTTTTGCTGAGCGTTCGTCTGCAGAAATGTTGACTACTCTTATCAAGCATGTCTTGTTTATATCGAAAAAAACGTTTGACGACCTAGATGCTTTGGCTATTTCAAAAGGTCCTGGCTCTTATACAGGTTTAAGAATAGGCGTAAGCACGGCTAAAGGAATATGCTTTGCAAAAGATATCCCTTTAATATCTGTGAACTCTTTAGATATCATGGTTGACCAAATACCTAAGTTTTATAATGGATTGATTTGTCCCATGTTGGACGCCAGAAGGATGGAGGTTTATTGTAAAGTTGTAAACCATTTAGGACAGGTATATATGCCTACCTCGGCTAAAATCGTAGACGAAAGTGCCTTTGAAGAATATTTGTTAGAACATAAAGTTTTGTTTTGCGGTGAAGGTGCAGATAAGTGTAAACAAGTTATACATAATGCGAATGCCCTGTTTTTAGGGAAAGAAGTAAGACCTAAAGCGGCTGATATGGGTAAGATGGCCTTTGAAAAAGTAAAGACATTAGATTATGAAAATTTATCGGAGTTTGAACCCTTCTATCTGAAGGAGTTTGTGGGAACTATACCAACGAAAAATAAAAAAGTCACGGCTTAAACCATGACTTTTTTATTTTTCAGTAATGAACCTATTCTTCATCAAAGGGAGAATCTATTTCTGCTATTATTGGCTTGGTTTTACCTTTATCGGATTGCTTCTGTTTGACTTTTTTCACCTGCCTTGTTAAAACATCCACCGCTAAATCTGTAGCTTCTTCAAAAGACTCTCCTTCTTCTTTTACGAAGATGGTTTTGCCTGGAACATGAAGGTTCACTTCGAGTAATTTCTTTTGAACTGCTGATTTATCTCCCTTCTCCAATTTTAAATAAACATCTGCACCAGTTATTCGATCGTGAAAATGATCTAACTTGTTTAGTTTTCTTTGAATGAAATCTACTAATGAACTGTCTGCTGTGAAATGAACTGCATTTACTTTTAGTTTCATATATGTTGGAATTTTGAGATAATAAATAAGACCAATAAAAAGACTTTTCGAGCCATTGGATAGCTCTTACATCATCACTATGAAAGTAATGTAAAATGAAGCCGAAAGCAATTAGAAACCAGATTAATGTTTCAAATCTAGCATGGATATTTGGAGAGCCTCTGTGTTTGAGGAGGGCTTTTTCAAAGAGAAAGAATTGCGTTTTTTTAACTTATGAAGAGCTTAATCCTCCGCTCCGAAATCCTTGAAATTTTTTCTTATGGCGAAGTCATTCCCCATTTTTTTAGACTCCCATCCAGCGTCTAATTCTAAAGCTACAAGTCCTTTCAGGTTCATAGCGGTCATGAAGTTATCCATGTTTTTATTAAAGCCATTTTCTCTTCTCGTCGACTTTAGGGAATAATCACGAGCAAAAATGTCTCCTTTGGTTTGGATTTCATTCTTCTTTTCAATGATATAATTAAGCCTATCTAGTATATCTTTCATTGACTTTCCAATGACCTCAGTGGCTTCAAGGGTACCTATGGTTAATACCGTGGTGCCTCCCACGGTAGATATGGTTCTTTGGAGAGATTCTTTATTCTTGGTAAAAATGGAAGATAGACCCGTAGTGGCACCTAATGTGGCATTTATGACAGATCTGTTTTTCTTTCCCTTTTTGGCCCTGTTATAAGATTTTTTAAGTTCATCTTCTTTCTCTTTAAGCTGCTCCATAAGTTCCCACGCTCTTACAAGTGTTCCTTTATAAAGGGCATAGTTTTTTTGATCCGTAACAGCCTCATTGATGGCATTTATAATCTTGAAATCAATACGTTTAACATCTCTTTTCTGAGTTTTATCTATGACAAAAAAATCAATATAAAAGCTGACCGAGTCTGCTGGATCTTTAACAAAGTCGTAATCTGGTGTCCAGAAAAATTCATACTGATTTTTAGTATTTTTGACGAGGGTATGGTTTTTTATTTCGGAGTTATTAGAAAGGAAATCAAAAGTATCAATGTCCTCATCACCATTAGGATCAGAAAGGTAAAATCCAATATTGATGGTTTCATTCTCGTGTAGAACTACCTTGTTTATTTTAGGTAAAATTGTGATTGCAGGAGGTAAATCTAACTGTGTTGGGACTAGTTTTATTCTTCCTCTCGACTGCTTTTTGTAGGGCTGGTCTTCCACATAAAAGCCCACAAAATCTGGAGCATTCTGTAAGTTTTTGAATTGCTTATACGATGGTGACCAGTTTACTTCTCCTCTGGATGTAATGTTCATACCTTCAGGGAGTTCTTCTACAGAAGGAATATAAACCAAGGGATCTTGATCTTCATCATAGACAAAAGAAGGGTCTATTTGATATCTATTCTGCGTATTATACTGAATATAAAAGGGCTTTAATTCAGAGACTAATGGTGCTCTATTGGTATGTGATACTATTAAATCCATAGTTCTAGAAACAAAATCGCCTGAATCAGATTTCGCCTCTACCAGGACTTGGTATATTTTTTCTTTCTCTATTCTTCCAACTAAACTATATGGAGGCAGCCAGCTAAAGTTACCTGTCGAATCAAATTTCATTCCTATTTGCTTCCCTTGGCTAATAGCCATCTTGAAAACTCGCCCATCTGAATTTCCTGAAAGAGATAGGGCGAAATTGGCCATATTTCCTTCTTGGAATTGGTTCCACTCTGGCACTCGGTCAGGAAAGGCTATTTGATAGTCTGCCTGAGCAATAGAAACAGAAATATTTGACGTAAAAAATATAGAAAGTACTACTAGAAATCGCATTTTATAATTCTTCTTTTTTTGGGAAAACGACACAAGGAAAACCAAACAAACATCTTGTTTTAATCATTTCTACTACTTCTGGAGGTACATTTTCTTCCCAACCTTCTTCGCCTTTCCGTATGAGATCGAGCATATTATCTGTCTGTACGTCCAAGTTTTTAGGATTGTAGTGATTGATGTCTTCAATTTTATGATTGGCAATTAAATAACGATAAAGATCCATTAATTGCATAGACGGATTGAATTTCATACAATTAAGTATATTCTTATCTCTCCGTGTTGGGTATACATAAAGTTTCACTTTTCTGCTAAATAATGTAGCAAAAGACTCTAGAATACCACCAGGTAGATCAGTATAATGTTCACCTTGGAAGATGTATTCTAAATTTGGATAACCTATGATTAAGCCAATCTTATGTTGAGTGATTTTTGATAAATAAGAGACTAATTTATAATATTCATGATAATTTGTTATCATGACCGTTTGCCCAAGTGAACAGAGTATGTCTACTCGGTCCAAGAAGTCTTTTTCATCTAGTTCATCTAGAAGTTTTCCATCCTTACCCTCTGCGAGAGATTGAAGTGTAAGCTCACTTACAACAAGCATATTCGCTTCGTCCACCTCGGGGTCTCTTAAATACTGCTTAACACCATTCTCGAGCATGTCTAAGTGAACATTTATCACAGGGCAGAATCTACCTCTCAACACCACAATGTTCTTTTTATATAAAGATTCGGCTGGCTGTAGATTTTTACCATCTGGTCCAAAAAGGGCAACATCCGAAAATCCGTGCTTTACTAAGTGTAGACTCATTAGGCGGCTATCCACTCCTTTAAAATCTGACCCCTCAAAACGAATCATATCTATTTGGATACGTTCAGTATTTAAATTTTCCATTAAGGAAATCAAGAGTACCTCTGGATTTTCATAATAATAGGTACAGCCAAAAATGAGATTCACACCGATAATGCCTAGAGCCTGTTGCTGAAGTAAATTATCATTATCGTGCATGGTGATATGTATCACTACGTCATTATATGGCCCGCCCGGCTGAGTTTGGAACCTACAGCCCACCCAACCATGGGCAGTATTGTTTCTATGATAATTTAGGGCGACTACAGTATTAGAGAAGGAGAAAAATTGGGTAGCTTCACCTCTTTTGAGATGTAGCCTTTCTTTCAGCAGACCATATTCATGATCTAACATGCTCATGAGTCGTTCCTCACTCACATATCTTTTGGATTTTACCTCCCCATAAATAGCATCTGAGAAGGTCATGTCATAGGCCGACATTGTCTTTGCAATAGTTCCGCTGGCACCACCTGATTTGAAGAACTGAGCAGCCACTTCTTGTCCCGCTCCGATCTCAGCAAAAGAACCATAAATTCGTTTGTCAAGATTAATTTTAAGGGCTTTATCTTTGGTATTAAGACGTTTCTCGTGGGTCATGGACATATGAAGTGTTTCTTTTTGAAAGTTGGCTGTCTAGGTCCTCACTTTTTACTGTGAAATTTCCTGCAAATCTAAGGATTTTTGCTTTATTCATGCTCATAATTGACAATCTGCTTCGTATTTTCTGTGATAGTGTAGGAAGACATCAGTTTGGACCTAGGCTAGTGAAACAAGTCATTATTGGTGTATTTTGTTCAATAAAAACAAATTAGTTGTCACTAAAATATAAAATTTCAGAAATATTTGAATTTATGATAAAAGTTATACCTCTTGTATTTATCGTACTTACACTATTTTATATTTATTCACAGTTAGACTTCAATGTGAAAACGGAAAATCAAGCTGGAAATTTTATATTTCCTCAAAAGTTTAGTCAGACAAACAGTGAAGGAAAGGCACAAAATAAAGCTCAGAATGTTTCAAGAATTCAGCTTCATGAGTCCTGTGAAGTTAAAATACTAAAGCATAAGGAAACGAGTGCTGTTATTTTTTTTGAAAAAAATAGATTTGAGCAGATCTGGTTTAAGGAAGAGTTCAAAAGCTGTGCAGTCAGGTTTCTTTGATGCTGTCAAAGGCCAGCTCAAATTAAGTAATCCAGAAAAGGTATTTTGCCATTCGCTACTCAAACTAATTCTGCTAAATGCGGAAAAGATCACTACACAAGCTATCTCAAGGACTAGGTAATTAAATGATGATTTAGATAAATGGGCGGATTTTAATGCTGTCAGAAAATGTAATTACCTTT
>JBNMFK010000023.1:0-20761 GCA_051269965.1 Algoriphagus sp.
ATAGAAATTTCCTGATTAGGCTTTATGTCTGTTGGGGAAACACATGCTCCGAAGAATAGTAAAAAAAACAGCGAAATAAGTTTTGTCATAGTACAGTCAATAACGATTCATACATTCATAAATTATGTGAATAAGCATGAATCAATTTTCATTGCGTACGAATTCATGTAGTTTTGTTTCCGAGTTTACCCATCGAAATTTAGCATATGGCGTCGTTTACAGAAGAAAATTATTTAAAGGCAATTTATCATTTGTCTGATGGGGAGACCGTGAGCACGAATGAAATAGCTGAAGCAATACAAACAAGGGCCGCTTCTGTTACGGATATGCTAAAGAAATTGGCAGATAAAAAGTTTATAAATTATAAGAAATACCAAGGTGTAAGTTTGACCGAAAAGGGAAGGAAAATAGCCCTTAGAATTATTAGAAAACACAGACTTTGGGAGGTTTTCTTGGTTGATAAGTTAGGTTTTAATTGGGATGAAATACACGATTTGGCAGAACAATTAGAACATATTAACTCTCTCGAATTAACCACTAGATTAGATGGATTTCTAGGCAACCCTAAGTTTGACCCGCATGGAGACCCCATTCCTGATAAGGACGGTAATTTACCAGTTGCTGCTACACATAAATTGTCCGAAGTTACTTTGAATATAGCTCTAGTAATTATGGGCGTATCTGAGGATTCAGCACCTTTTTTACAACATTTGAATCACCTCGGACTAAAGCTAGGTCTTGACATCATGGTGAAAGATGTTAGTAGCTTTGACAGTTCTCTGGGTTTACTACTAGACGGACTTATCACAATTAGAATCAGTGCAGATGTGGCTCAAAATATACAAGTAGGTCTTAAGTAATCATGAATATTTTAGATAAATACTTGATTAAAAAGTTCTTGAGTACTTACGTTTTTTCGGTGTTTGTGATTGTTCTTATTGTTATTGTGATTGATTATGGGGATCATAACGATGACTTTGTAAAGAAATCGGCACCTAGCAGCGAAATTTGGCTTTCCTATTATTTAAATCTGGCACCCTATTGGGCTAATTATATTAGTCCACTCATGATCTTTATCTCTACCGTTTTTTTTACTGCTAAAATGGCGGCACATTCAGAGATTATAGCGATGCTTACGAGTGGTGTGAGTTTTAGAAGATTGATGATTCCATACAGTATCGGGGCTCTGATTGTAGGTATGTTTTCATTTCTCATGATGGGCTGGATACTCCCAAAAGCAAATGCAAAAAGAATTGCCTTTGAAAATGAATATATCCAAGAGCGATTTTATTTCTCGGATAGAGACTTTCATCTTACTGTGGCACCTGAGACTTATGTTTATTTTTCTAGTTATAATAACCAATCAAAAACGGCCTTTGATTTTACTATTGAGAAATTTGATGGTATTGAAATGATTGAGAAACTGTCTGCAAGAAGGGCAGTTTGGGTAGATACACTTGAGAAGTGGCGGCTATATGATTATAAGATTAGGGATTTGGGTATTATGAAAGACGATATATTTGTAGAAAGAACATTCACGGATTCTACCATAAGTATGTTTCCTAGAGACTTTGAAAGCAATCATAGTATACATGAGACTTTTACAATAACAGACCTTAGATCTCAAATTAAGTTATTAGAAAGTAGGGGATCTGAGGGTATCGAGCCATTTAAGATTGAGCTTTATCAACGTTTTGCCACCCCTTTTGCGGCAATTATTTTGGCATTAATGGGCTTGATTGTTTCGGCTAGAAAACGACGGGGAGGCGTAGGATTACAAATAGCAATTGGTTTTGTTTTCGCCTTCATTTATATCCTTTTCTACATCATGTCAAAAGGAATAGCAGAATCGGGTAATATGGAGCCCTTACTAGCGGTTTGGCTTCCGAATATTGTTTTTAGTTGCATTGCCTTTGTCATGTACTTTACGGTGCCTAGGTAAAGGCTTCTTCACTTCCCGTATGGGGGTTTAATTGGGATTAATCCTTATTTTTGCGGTACGTTTAAGGAAATGAAAAATTAATGAAAAAAGTAGTATTAGCTTACAGCGGTGGCCTAGACACCTCTTTTTGTGTCAAGTATTTGGGCGAAGAAAAAGGAATGGAAGTTCATTCAGTCTTGGTAGATACGGGAGGGTTTTCAGACGAGGAGATTGCTGATATAGAGAAAAAAGCCTTTGAATTGGGTGTAAAATCGCACCATACATCTCGCGTAGCAGACAAGTATTACCAAAACTGTATTAAATACTTGGTTTTTGGGAATGTACTTAAAAACAATACATACCCACTTTCGGTGAGTGCTGAGCGAATTTTTCAGGCCGTTGCTGTGGCGGAATATGCCAAGAGTGTTGGTGCTACCGCCATTGCTCATGGTAGTACGGGAGCGGGTAATGATCAAGTAAGGTTTGATATGGCGTTTAGAACCATTGTACCTAACGCCGAGATTATTACGCCAATTAGAGATATGAAGCTATCAAGAGAGGCTGAAATTGAGTTTTTAAAGTCAAAAGGAGTAGTAAGAGATTGGCATAAGTCTACATACTCTATCAATCAAGGCCTCTGGGGAACTTCTGTAGGAGGAAAGGAAACCTTGAATTCGTATGATAACTTACCAGAAAATGCCTTTCCCAATCCTAGAACTGAGTCAGGGGAGGAAGAAATTAAATTAAATTTTGTCAAAGGTGAATTGAAGGGTATTAATGGAGAAATCTTTGAGAATCCAGTCGATGCCATCAGGAAATTACATCTTTTAGCTACTCCATACGGTATAGGAAGAGATATGCATGTAGGAGATACTATCATTGGAATTAAGGGAAGAGTGGGTTTTGAAGCTGCCGCACCATTGATTACGATTAAAGCTCATCATCTTTTAGAAAAGCATGTGCTTACCAAATGGCAGCAGTATTGGAAACAAAACCTGGCAGAATGGTACGGAATGCAGCTTCATGAAGGGCAATTTAACGATCCCGTAATGCGTGATATGGAGCAATTTTTTGCCTCTACGCAAGGACATGTAACGGGTGAAGTAAGAGTCAAATTAGCACCCTATAGATTTGAGCTATTAGGAATTAAGTCTGATTACGATTTAATGTCTGATGCCTTTGGAAGCTATGGCGAAATGAATAATGCATGGTCTGGAGATGATGTTAGGGGCTTCTCTAAAATAGCTTCCAATCAAGTCATGATATATGAAAAAGTGAAGGAACTGGCAGAGCGGAAGTAAGCCTCGTCAAGTATGATATTACAGGTTCGAGGTGTTAAAATCATCTCGAACTTTTCATTTTAAGTGTTTCTTTAAAAAGTTGACACCATTTTGCCACATGATTCCTTCAATATTACTTTCTGTAAAACCTCTCTTTTTCAGAGCAGGAAGAAAGTTTTGAAGGTTGGCAATACTCTTAATCTCTGTTGGCGTTTGTTCTGTTCCAAAAGCACCATCTAAGTCAGAGCCAATCATGATGTTTTTGGTGCTTCCTGCTAATTCAGCTATGTGTTTGACGTGATTAATAACACTATCAATATTAACGCCCATGCTCTCTGGTGTACTTTCGCCACGAATCCAGCCGGGCACCACCATCCAAGCATCCAAAGCCATACCTATTACCGCGTCTCTTTCTAGAAGTAAACCAATCATTTCATCGCTAAGTTGACGGTTATGTGGGCTTAGACTTCTGCACAAATGATGACTCGCCCATACGGAGCCATTGAAAATATCAAGGGCTTGATAGAAGCACTTGTCGGATAGGTGTGTTACATCCAGAATGATTCCTAATTCTTCAATTTTCTTTAAGAGATCTTTACCTTTCTGTGGAAGATCTCCTTCAGAATCTGTTCCAAAGGCATGTATCCCTGGTCCGTAATGAGATAGCCCAATGGCTCTCAAACCTTGAGAATGAAGTTTTTCTAAATGCTCAATGTCAATAATAGAGTCAGCTCCTTCCAGAGAAAGTATGTAGCCAATCGGCGACTTATCTTTTTCCCAATATAGGATTTGCTCGATAAGGTCTTTTTGATTTAGAATGGGCTTAAGATGCCCTGTATTTTCCATGCTCTTATACCATGCTAACTGACCTTGAATCTGAGACCAAGCTTGTTCTTGGCTGTACCAGCCGGGTATTTGAGATCCTGGTTTAACATACCTAGCTATGAGTGTGCCAACGGCCAAAGCTATGTTTCCTTTATGCATTTCAGGAAAAGAAACGGTGGCCTTTGTTCTATCTGGCTTATCCGTCATTCCTTTTTCCCTAAGATTTAGTTCTTTTAAAGGAATTCTTAAATCTCTGTTCCATTCCATGGCGTTCATGGAGAGGTCTAGGTGTGCGTCAAAAATTATCATGCTATAAATTTATATTTTTAAGATAGGCAGGGCCACCCAATTGTCTGATTTGTCTTTCAATATGGGCTGTTCTTCTTAAGACATAGCTTCCTGATTTTTTAGCCTTCCATTTTCTTGGACTTGGTAAAATGGCTGCAATTCTAGCAGCTTGATTTCTGGTTAGTTTAGCCGCGGGCTTATTGAAATAAATCCGTGCAGCTGATTCCGACCCGAAAATTTGAGGTCCCATTTCGCAAACATTTAGGTACACTTCAATAATCCGTTTTTTTGACCAAAAAAGCTCTATTAAAAAAGTGAAATAGGTTTCCAAACCTTTTCTAAGCCAACTTCTTCCTTGCCAAAGAAAGACGTTTTTGGCAGTTTGCTGAGAGATTGTACTTGCACCACGTATCTTTTTTGATTTACTATTTGATGCAATAGCCCTTTTAATGGACTTCAAATCAAAGCCATTATGTTCGGGAAATAATTGGTCTTCGCTAGCAATAACCGCCACCACCATTTCTTTTGAGATATTGCCAATAGGCTCCCAGTCATAATGGAGTTTACCACCAGAGAACCATTGCTGCGTCATGGTTAAAGTGACTGGGACTGGGACAAATTTGAAAACTAACACAGAACCAATCGTGGATACAAAAAAACCAATCGTCAGACCTAGAAGGTACTTCTTAATCTGTGACTTGATATTTTCGTCGAATCTCATTTATACATTAAATCATTATTCTTTTAAAATAGTATGGCCCATTTTATCTCTCTTAGTCTTGAGATATTCCACATTATGTTTGTTCGGGGCTATTTCAACAGGAACAGATTCAACTATTTCCAAGCCATAACCCATGAGCCCTGCTCTTTTTTTCGGATTGTTTGAAATGAGTCTAATTTTTGAAATGTTTAAGTCTCTTAAAATTTGGGCACCTACACCATAATCTCTTTGGTCTGGTTTGAAGCCCAACTCCAGATTAGCCTCCACGGTATCTCTTCCTTGCTCTTGGAGCTTATAGGTCTTTAATTTATTTAAAAGTCCTATCCCTCGTCCCTCCTGATTCATATATAGCACAAGGCCTTTTCCTTCTTTTTCTACCATTTCCATTGATGCGTGAAGCTGTGGTCCGCAATCACATCTGCAAGAGCCAAAGATATCTCCGGTAACGCAGGAGGAATGGACTCTGACTAAAACAGGTTCTTCTTCATCCCAAGAGCCCTTTCTTAAAGCAAGGTGTACTTGATTATTATCCGTTTGTCTGTAAGCTATCAAGTCAAAATCTCCCCAATTGGTGGGCAATTGAACACCAATTTCTCTTTCTATCAGGCTTTCTTTTTCAAGACGGTATTCTATCAGAGATTTAATAGATACAAGTTTAAGGCCAAACTTAATAGACATCTCTTTAAGCTCTGGCAGTCTGGCCATACCACCATCTTCATTCATTATTTCTATAAGTACCCCAGCAGATTTTAAACCTGCCAGTCTAGCTAAATCAATGGCAGCTTCCGTATGTCCCGCCCTCCTTAAAACACCTCCTTTGGCTGCTCTTAATGGGAAAATATGCCCCGGTCTTCCTAATTCTGAGGGTTTTGTGTTTTCGTCTGTTAGAGCAAAAATTGTTTTTGATCTATCCGAAGCAGATATACCTGTCGTGCATCCTTTGCCTAATAAGTCTACGGAAACAGTAAATGGAGTTTGATGCGATGCTGTGTTTTTGCCCACCATCATTTCTAAACCCAGTTCTTCACATCTTTCTTTGGTAAGTGGCGTACAAAGAAGCCCACGTCCCACTGTTACCATGAAATTGACAAGTTCCGGTGTTATTCTTTCAGCAGCACAAATAAAGTCCCCTTCGTTTTCGCGGTCTTCATCATCCACCACTATGATCACTTTTCCTGCGGCTATATCGGCAATGGCCTCTTCTATACTATCAAGTTTTATTTCTTTCATGAAGTGTTTATATTGTGGCTACAAAGATATGTTACTTTTTTCAGGCCTAGTGCCTAAATGATTAGGAATGAATGAATCTATTCTTAATTAAATTTTGTCTTAAGATTTAATGTATTTCCAAGATGATTACGGCTGTCTTTTCGTTAGGACGTGCAGGTAAGTCAATAAAAAAGTAAGTCTCTTTCACAATTATTTTTTCTAGAGGGAAATATTGTTTGGGCATGGTTATTGAATATTTTATTTTGCTTATTACAAACGTCGGGATGAAATTAAAGATTATGTACTATCTTAAACCTGTAACTAAGGCCGCTTTCCTGTTGGGCTTTTTGCTTTCCGGACTATGTATAGCACAAGATCCACCTAAGCCTACAGCGTGTACGACTCCTCCCTCTGGTTTTTTAATTGGAGGTCAAAGCACTTCTCAATCGTCACAATGTTCTACACCAGATAATCCTAATGTTCATTATAAGATTACATTCGTAGATGATCCTAGTTCTAATGGAGTCAAGAATCCCAATGGAGTACAATATGTCTGGGATTACAGTGATGCCATAGATATAACGGCACCAAGTTTTACTGGAGGTGAATATGGAACGGTGGATCCAGTAACTGCTAGAACGTCATATACTAAAGAAACTACACCAGGAGTTCATTGGGTATTACAAATTGCAGAGCTCAACGGACAAAAATATTTAGGCTGCAGGAGGATTGAAGTGATTCGCACGGATCCACCTGTTGCTGAAATCTATACCTGTAATGGAACAGAGGTGACTATTGACATACCAACAGATGAAGCCAATGAGCACAATGGTTATAAAATAGAATGGGGAGATGGGACAGTGGAAGATGTTCCAGTGGACGCTACAACATTGCCTTACAACAAAACACATACCTATACTGGAGCTCTTTCAGACGTGACAGTAACGGGATTTTATATTAGAAATACGACAATCGCTTGCACCACCAATCCAGAGGTGAAGAAAGTAGACGCAAACAAAACGCCAGTCATTACAAATCTGAAAAGTATTGATGGCGGAGCAGAAATTAAATTTAAGAACTTTTCTCCGACTGGACTCTACACACTTCAAGCCGCCGAGGATAATGGAGCTACATATAATTGGAAGGATTATGGACAATCTATTGATGGAGAGTTTGCGGTCTCAGGATTAAATAAAGATGTGAAACATTGTTACAGGGTAGCTACCGAAGATGCTTGCGGTGTGCCTATTTTATCTAATATCGCTTGCGATATAGGGGTAAATGCCAGTCTTTCAAGTTCCTCTGAAGTGACCATATCTTGGTCTCTGCCTTCGAGTCCTTCTGGTATTCCAACACTATTAGAACTTGATAGAGATGAGGATGATTGTGGCTGTGCTAAGTCTTTACCCTTGAATTCTAAGCGTGACTCAACTTTTAATGATGTGAGCTTAGATTGTAATAAAAGCTATACATTTCAGGTGAAAGCAAAATTCACAATTGAAGTAAATGGCAATAAAGAATTCCTTACTGTAGTTTCGGAAATCATAACTATTGATCCAAAAGATGGCTCGGTAGTCATAATTCCAAACGGTCTAGTAAACGCAAGTTTTCCAGCGAATGATGATTCAATAATTAAATTAATTCTTTTAGATAACTCCAATGCCATTGCTTACAATTTTTACCACAAAGGCGAGGTAGATGATGATTTTGAAAAAATAGGTAGTTCTGTAATGAATAATTTTGAAGACATTGCTATTCAGTCAAATTCTGGGGCCTACTGTTATAAGTATAAATTGGAAGATGCCTGTGGAACTACCTCAGACCTTTCGCCAGAGTTTTGTACGGTGTTTTTATCTCATGAAGGGACTACCTTGAATTGGACGGATTTTTCTTTCCCAAATACTATTTTAACTTCCACTCCAGCCGAATATACCATAGAGAGTTATGATCAGTATTATGGCACCTTTATTCCTCAAATCAGAACAAGCGACTTAAGTCACGGAATAGCCTTACTTATTTCTGATTCTGAAAATCCAACAATAAAGTTTAGGATATTGGCCCAGCAGTTCGTTGATGTACCAGGGTTTCCAAATTTTGCAATACCGTCTTATAGCAATACTGTGGAGGTGCCTATACCGGCAAATATATTTATTCCAACAGCCTTCTCTCCCAATGGTGATGGAGACAACGAGACCTTTAAAATAAATTCTAAATTTGTGGACATGGGAATTATCACAATTTATGATAGATGGGGTGCTATAATCTACTCTGGGGATATTGATGGGGAGTCTTGGGATGGCTCCAACGGTAATACTGGGGCGCTTGTACCTAGTGGCAATTATACCTATAGAATTAAGGGCTTTAGTCTTGCAGGGGAAGATTTTGGAAGAACCGGCGTTTTGACGGTCCTTAGATAGACCTTTATTTCTTTAATCGGCTGCAGATACTTAAATTTGATTAATTTAAAATAAGAATCATGGGATTAATGGATATGGCTGGAATGATGGGTAAAGTAAAAGAACTCCAAACAAAGATGGAAGAAGCCCAAGGCAAATTAGCTGACATAACTGCTGAAGGAGAGTCAGGAGCCGGAATGGTTAAAGTTACTGTCAATGGTAAAAAGGAACTACAGAGCGTATTCATAGAGCCTGAACTTATCAATAAGGATGAGATTGATATACTTCAAGATTTAATTGTAGCCGCGGTCAATAAGGCACTTGAAAATGTCGATGTTCTTTCAAAAGCTGAATTACAAAATGCCACTTCTGGTATGATGCCTAATATTCCTGGTATGGATTTGGGATCGATGTTTAATAAATAAGGATGTGAGTACCGCTGTAGTCATACTTAATTTCAATGGGAAAAATCATCTTTCTACTTTTTTACCGTCTATACTAAGGCATACACAAGAGGCGGTCATCTGGGTAGTGGATAATGGCAGTACAGATGACTCAGTGATTTTTATAAAGGCTGAGTATCCTCAATTAAAACTTCTTGTTTTAAACCAAAATAAGGGTTTCGCCGAAGGGTATAATCAAGCCTTAACTCACATCTATGCAGATTATTATGTATTACTCAATTCAGATGTGGAGGTGACTGAGAATTGGTTGAATCCTTTAATAAATCAACTAGAAAGTTCTGTGGGGGTAGCAGCTGCTCAACCCAAAATTTTATCTTATAAATTCAAGAATATCTTTGAGTACGCTGGTGCTGGGGGAGGATTTTTAGATATGTTGGGATATCCTTTTTGTAGAGGAAGAATGTTTGATTCTTGTGAAGAAGACATGGGTCAATATGATATAAGCACACCAGTTTTTTGGGGTACGGGGGCTTGTTTAGCCATTAAATCTACCGTGTATCATGACGTTGGAGGATTAGATGCACGTTTTTTTGCACACATGGAAGAGATAGATCTTTGCTGGAGAATACAAAGTTCAGGATATAACATTATCTATGAACCAGCTAGTACTGTTTATCATTTGGGAGGGGGTACTCTTCATAAAAGCAATCCTCATAAGACTTTTTTAAATTACAGAAATTGTTTGGCAATGATGTTTAAGAATTTACCCGTCTTTATTGCCATTCCAACGATTTTTTTGAGGCTTATCTTAGACGGGGTCTCTGGTGTTAAGTTGCTAGTTGAAGGAAATGTGAAGGACTTTTTAGCCATATTAAGGGCTCACTTTAGCTTCTATGCCATGATTCCTTATTTGTATAAAAAATCTAAGGGTGTTCCACGGTCAAAAGCTGGTTTGTACAGAGGCTCTGTGGTATGGCAATATTTTATAAAAGGGGTGAAGAAATATTCTGATTTACCAGATGCTTAAAGTTGGCATAACAGGAGGTATTGGCTCTGGAAAGAGCACGGTCTGTAAGATTTTTGAAATCTTAGGGGTACCTGTTTATTATGCGGACTATGAGGCTAAAGAATTAATAAACACAGACCAAAGTATTAAGGTAGCTATTATTAAGTTATTTGGAGTAGATGCTTATCTCAATGGATTTTATAATGTTCCATTTGTGAAAAAGAAGGTTTTAGGTGATAAGATCCTTTTAGATGCACTTAATCAAATTGTTCACCCTGCTGTAGCAAATCATTTTTTAAAGTGGATGGAAGAGCATAATGGCAGCCCCTTAATTCTGAAAGAGGCTGCCATCATGGAGCGTGGCATTGGGTTGGACAAAATAATACATGTAATGGCTTCAGAAGGAGTAAGGATCCAAAGAATTTCTAAGAGAGACCAAGAAAGAAGTATGGAAGAGATAAAAGATATTATGACCAATCAAAAGTCGCAAAAAGCATTCTCGGAAATATCACATTATAACATTGAGAATGATAGAGAATTACTCATTCCGCAAGTACTAGCATTGCATGAGAAACTGTCTGCTATTTCTTCTTAAACTTATGTCTAAGTTTGGTGACAGTGCTATTCATTTCCTTATCAATGTCCATTAAGTCATTGATGGTTTGGATGGCATGGATGACGGTGCTGTGATCTCGGCCACCAAAGTGATATCCTATAGACTTCAAAGAAAGATTTGTTAACTCTTTTGCAAGATACATGGCTGTTTGTCTTGGAATTACGATGTTTCTGAGTCTGCTTTTACTTTTTAAGTCTGCTATCCTTACCTGAAAGTGTTCTGTTACTACAGAAATAATACTATCTATGTTGATTTCTTTTGCAGACTCAGTTACAATATGATTAAGTGTTCTTTTAGCCAACCCAAGGTCAATAACTTTTTGTGTTAGAGAAGCTTGGGCAATTAAGGAGATCATAACACCCTCTAATTCTCTTACATTTGAATCTATACTGTGAGCTAAGTATTCTATAACCTCGAAATCAATATCTACGCCTTCAGTTTGAAGTTTTTTCTGAATAATTGCGATTCTCGTTTCGAGATCTGGGTTTTGCAGGTCTGCCGTTAATCCCCATTTGAACCTTGATAGTAGTCTATCTTCCATCCCATCTAAGTCTCTAGGAGGTCTATCTGAGGTCATTACTATCTGTTTTCCTGACTGATGTAGGTGATTGAAGATATGGAAAAACGTCTCTTGAGTTTTTTCTTTTCCCGACAAGAACTGAACATCATCAATAATTAAAACATCTACTTGCATGTAGAAAGACATAAAGTCTTGCAGGCTATTGTTTTTTATAGAATTTATGAACTGACTTGTAAATTTCTCTGAAGAAACGTAGAGTACGAATTTCTCATTCTGACTGTTGTTTTTGATGAAGTTGCCAATGGCCTGAACTAAATGGGTTTTCCCCAGTCCCACTCCGCCATAAATCATCAAAGGGTTAAAAGAAGTTACGCTTGGTTTTTCTGCAACAGCATAGCTGGCTGCTCGTGCAAGCCTATTACAATCACCTTCAATAAAGTTATCAAAGGAATAACTCCTATTTAAGAAAGAATCATTTTGAAGTGCATTTAAATCCCTCATTTCAAAGGGACTTGTCACTTTCTTGGGCTCCTGATTGTAGAAGTTGTTTTTTGGAGTTTGTTGCTTCTTATTCGCCGTATTTACAGATTGCGGTGGCCTATTATTGGCTTTGTCTCCTCTGTCTACCACAATAGAATACTCCAATTGTCCATCAGTGCCGATAGAGTAGTCGAGGGCCTTCCTTAAAAGCTCTACATAATTATCTTCGAGCCACTCATAAAAAAATTGACTTGGAACCTGAATGATTAGCTTTTTCCCAGATAGCCTGTAAGGCATCACAGGCTCAAACCATGTTTTGAAACTCTGATCTGAAGTATGCTGGCGAATCACTTTAAGGCAATTTTCCCAAACTAAACTGGCGCTATTCGTTGCAACTGTAGAGGTCAATTTTAAGAAGCTGTTTAAAAGTATTAAATTTTTATTACAAGAAGAAAAGGAATCAAACTTAGTAAAATGTTATCGGTAAAAGCGGTTAAAAAAGTATTTTATTTTCTCAAAAAAAGCCATCAAAACTTGCTTCTTATTTAAGTCCTATTGTCTGCGTTTAAATTGTGGATAACTTTTAGTGTCTGCCTTGAAATATTACTATGGACAATGTTCAAAAAAAAACGTTGACAGGCACAATTTCGAATTGTTTCAGATCGAAAATCCTAAATGTGCCTCATTTAAATTCTTACTTTTACTAAACAAATAAATCTTAAATTTTACCTTTTCTATGCTGAAAACAGCACTATTAATTGCAAGTATTTTAATTGTATTTTTCATAGCCGACTATTTAGGCCCTTTTTCTTATTTACACGAATGGAAATATGTGATGGTAGTCTTTTTTGCCGCCATTTCATTTCTTTTACACACGTTGGTAGGAGTTGGAATAGATGCTCAATCTGATAAATTCATCATATTTTATCTGACGTCCGTAATAATTCGCTTTTTGGCTTGTGTAATTTTCGTGGTCGTATCACTGCATATGGATGTAGGAAATGTAGCCGTCTTTATTATTAATTTTTTTGCATTATATTTATTTTTCACCTCGTTTGAAATTTTAGGTTTATATCGTAACTTGCGTCGATTTTAAAAAGGGCCAGAAAATTTATGTCAAGTAAGATTAAAGTGATGTTTAAAAAGTTAATATTAACACTCTCATTATCAGCAATTACTTTTGGTCTCGCAACCGCTCAACATGAGGGCCTAGTGAAAGATACTACCCATTCTGAAGTTACTCATCATGAAGATTACGTTGAAAAGCATGAAGATGATGCTGAGGTAGAGTTTGATATGGGAGGTATGATCATGCATCACATTTTAGACGAACACGGGTGGGAATTTGCTCATGGTTTCAAATTACCACTCCCTATCATTGTATATTCTAAATCAGAAGGATTGGAGGTATTCTCATCTGCCAAATTTGATGACAATAATGGAGTGTTTGGTCCTTATGAAATTCATCATGAGAAAATAGCTCTAAGTGCAGACCATCACGAAGCTGTTTGGGATTTCTCAATAACAAAAAATGTGGCTTCTCTTTTTCTGAGTGCGATCATTTTAATTGTCGTCTTTCTTGCAGTAGGTAGGGGTTATAGTAAAAACAGGGGAAAAGCTCCTAGCGGAATCCAATCCTTTCTAGAACCTGTTATTCTAACTATTAAGGACGAAGTAGTAAAACCGAGTATAGGGCCGAAGTATGAGGTCTATTTACCTTACATGCTCACTTTATTCTTTTTCATATTGGTGAATAACCTAATTGGGTTAACACCAGGTGCGGCTAATTTAACTGGAAATATAGCAGTTACTTTAACCTTGGCTTTGATTACTTTTGTAATTGTTCATGTCAAGGCCAACAAAAACTATTGGATGCACTTAGTTGCTCCTCCAGGTGTACCTGGATGGCTAAAGCCCTTGTTTTGGTTGATTGAAGTTATTGGTGTCATAATGAAGCCAGCGTCCTTAACCATACGGTTGTTTGCTAACATAACGGGGGGGCACATTATTCTTTTGAGTTTTATCGGTTTAATATTTTTGTTTAAAAGTTTAACCTTAGGATTTGCAGCTATCATTCCAATAGGAATATTTATGTCGCTTATAGAAATCTTAGTAGCCTTTATTCAAGCTTATATTTTCACGTTGCTATCATCTATGTATATCGGGACCGCTATTGAAGAGCATCACGACCATTGATATAGCTTCTTTTAATTTGTGTTTATTTTTTTTAACTATAAATCGTTTACAAAATGTCTTTGTTAAACATTCTTTTACAAGCTGCTTCTGAATCAGGTGCTGGCTTAGCTGCAATGGGTGGTGCTATCGGTGCTGGTCTTGCTGCAATTGGTGCTGGTATTGGTATTGGTAAAATTGGTGGTTCTGCGATGGAGGGCGTTGCCCGTCAGCCAGAAGCCGCTGGTAAAATCCAGTCAATGATGATTATCATCGCTGCTCTTATTGAGGCTGTCGCCTTGTTTGGTGTAGTTGTTGGTCTTTTGGCCATCCTTGGATAATTAGTACAAAATTGTTTTGCTCTGCTCACATTAGGTGTCAGAGCAAAACTTTTACTTTAAAGATTATTTTTTAAAAATATGGAATTATTAACTCCTAGTATTGGTCTAATTGCATGGCAATTAGTTATTTTTTTATCGTTATTTTTTGTTCTTAAGAAATTTGCGTGGAAGGGGATTTTATCCGCTTTAGGTGAGAGAGAAGAGGAGATTAGTTCTGCCTTGAAAATGGCAGAAGAAACACGTGCCGAAATGGCCAAGCTTAAAGCTGACAACGAGAAGTTGTTGGGTGAAGCGAGGGCAGAAAGAGATCTAATGCTTAAAGAAGCAAAAGAAACTACTAACATGATGATTTCTGATGCTAAAGTAAAGGCAAGCAGCGAAGCTAATAAGATTATGTCCGACGCTCGTGAAGCCTTGGCTCAGGACCGTACAGCCATGGTAGCTGATTTAAAGAGTGAGGTTGCTTCGCTCTCTATTGAGATAGCAGAGAAGTTAATTAAGAGGGAACTGACATCAAAAAGTGCTCATTCAAAGTTGGTAACTGAATTAATTAGCGAAGCGAACTTAAACTAGTCTTCACTCGTTTAATAATGCCTTTGAAAGAAAAACCAAATTAATCAATAATCAAATCGGGCTCGCTAATTTATTGCGTATTTAGCTAGCAAGGAAAATGAATCAACAATGTCTGACGGAGTAGGAATAATAGCTTATAGATATGCCAAAGCCTTAATTGATTTGGCGATTGAGCAAAAGGTGGTTGAAGATGTCAACAATGACATGTCGCTGTTTGAAAAAGTATGTAATGAGAACACGGAATTTCAGTCGGTTATGGCTAATCCTATCATTCGGCATGAGAAGAAGAAGTCGATTTTGAAAAAGATTTTCGAAAAGAATGTTCACTCTGTGACTTTTTCAATTTTTGATGTGTTAACTAGGAAGAATAGAGAGAATCTGATTTATCCGATTGCTAAAGAGTTTCAGAAACTATACGTTGACCTTAATAAAATTGAGCTAGCTATCGTTACTACTGTAGAACCGATTGACGAAACCCAAAGAGCAGAGTTTATAAAAATTGTGAAAGACGCAAGTGGAAAAACGGTGCGTTTGGAAGAAAAGATAGATAGAGAATTAATTGGAGGATATATATTAAGAGTTGGAGACACTCAAATAGACACCTCTGTAAGGAAAAAAATAAATAACTTAAAACTAGAACTAGTTTAAGTTTTTAAGATTTAGTTTTCATGGCTATAAAGTTGAGAATGGCCCTGGTTTTACCGGGGTTTTTTCCTTTTTTAGGGGGTGTAGGAAGATTGATTTAGGTTCTGCGAGCTTCTTTAGTTTGTATGATAGCTATTGTTTGAATCGGTGAAATTCTCCAAGTATCTCTTTAATACTTGGAAGCTTCTGTTTTTATTCCCAAGATAAGTTGGCCTTATTTTTTTACTAAATTGAATATGGTTATTGCCTCTAGCTTTTGCTATGAGTAATAGTCGTTCAAAAGATAGCCCTCATTTTCATGATAAAAAGTAAAATGGAGGCGACAAGTGGTTTGTTTAGTAATCCATTATTAAGGGATAGTTCAACTTGGTCAAAACGAGGCGTTGTTTATACTTTCCTAGTCCTCTTGTTTCAGCTACTTGTAATTCAGTTCGTTTAGCTTTCAATGAGAAAATATATTGTTCTAAATATCTATATCCTTGAAAGGGTATTAATAAGAGGGGAAATAACGCAGTTAAGCCAAATGCTACCATCTAATCAAGAAAATGCGAGATTTCGACTTTTAGAACAATGTAGAAAATGCTGAAAAAGTAAATTCAGGATGAAGCTTTTTAGCTACTCCAAGAATACAATATTTTTCTTTCGAATTTCTATTTTAGGTTCAATTATGAGTGTTGGGCCAGACAATCACCTCCTCAAAGCAATTCCAAATCGTCTATATGCTGAAAAAGCGACACCTATAATAAATAAGAGTATTCCCAACCAAAGGAGATTAATAAATGGTTTTTCTATCGCTTTGAGAACAATGTATTCTCTTTCGCTTCGGGCAATAGAGAATGTGAAATTTCCAGAAGCCGGGTCTATTTCAGTCAATTGAATTCTCACACCAAGTTCATTACTTGTGACGGGTTTACTCCAGACCTCATTATTCTTTATGACGAAGTTAGGGCGGAGTAGTTTCTCGCCATCTCTTTCTAGAATACGTAGTTGGGCTTGAGCAGCGGCATCTCCAGGCTTTAATTGCATGCCATCTACCTCCCTTATTCCAATTACATCATCAAGTATCGCTACATAGTCATTTAAAAAGAAGGTGTCTTTTAGGGCTACTTTGTAATCCATTGGACTGGACCATTCTTTCTCTGATTCATTTTGAACGTAGTTTACGTGTGAATAGATGTCCTTATTCCAGAAACGTTTAATGTCTGGAGAGGCTACGTTACCCATTTTCTCATTGATTTGATATCTAGGATAGAGATTGAACGTTTCCCCTTCCTTGAGCTCATAAGCGATTTGGTAGTACGTATTCTCTGCTTCATATTCTACGGTATCTGAGCGGGACCTAAGCGTATCTGAGCCATCCACGATATCCGCTTTTGCAATTCCTTTATATCCTGAGCCAATCACAGGCTGAATGAAACGCTTCTCTATGAATCCTGGTACTTCTCTCACATCCAGAAATTGACCTTTATAGGTAAGAGAGAAGTCGGGTAACTGGTAAGGTCTGTTTAGCCAAAGCAAAACATTTTCACGACTTTCCTTTTCGGAATCAGAGAACAGCTCTGTACTCGTGGTATTAATAGAAACCGTTTTTTCGTATGCGGAAGAAAACATAATTCCTAAAAGCATTAAAGCAATACCAATATGACTTATAGCTCCACCAGCCACTTTGACTTTTCCTTTAAACAAATCAAGTAAAATGGTAGCATTACAAACGATTGAAAACGTAGTTCCTAGAATAAGAATGATGTATTTCCAGTCGTTAACACCAGTACCTATGATTATCAAAATCGATAAAAACATGGCAAGTATAAGCGGGTTGATTAATTCTTTAAAACTTTCCGTTTTAATTTTTCTCCACCAAAAATATTGGGCTATGCCCATTAATGTTACCGCTGCAATGAATAGCCACATTTGAAACGCGGTATAATGGGCTATTTGGTCAGAGGGAAGGGCCATGTTCAGATCAAAGCCAATGGCTTCAGCCAAACTATTATAAACTGGAATAGATGTAGTGATGATAACTTGAAAAGCTGCTAGGCTAAGCGTTAAAATACCCATGAAAAGCCAAAACTCTGAAGAATAGATAGAAGCTTCTTTGTCATCTTTTGGAAGTCTTTTCCAGCGTATTGCAGCCAATATCACAGCTCCAAATAAGAAGCTTAATAAGTAAAGCAGTAATTGGCCTGACAATCCTAAGTCTGTAAAGGAGTGAACCGAGGAATTGCCTAAAATGCCACTTCTAGTCAGGAATGTAGAATATAGAATAAGGATAAACTGAGCTATAATAAGAATGTAAGAGTACTTCAGTGCCGTTGTACTTTTTCTTGCGAATATGAGTGTGTGAAAAGCTGCTACAAGTACTATCCAAGGAACATAAACGGCATTTTCTACCGGGTCCCAGTTCCAATAGCCACCGAAATTCAAAGTTTCATAGGCCCAAATACCACCCATCATAATCCCCGTTCCTAACACCACAGAGGCCACTAAGGTCCAAGGCAATGCCAGACTTAGCCAACTTGTATAATCTTTTTTCCATAAGGAGGCCATTGCAAAAGCAAAGGGAACCATAGTAAGAGCAAAACCTAAGAAAAGAGTAGGAGGGTGGATAACCATCCAGTAATTCTGTAGGAGTGGATTTAAACCATTGCCATCTTTCGGAATAAAATTAGGGTCAATAGCCCAGATAGGAGCGTCTGGATTAGCCTGCTGAATGGTTAAGAAAGGATTACTACCCATTTTGTATTCAGAAAAGAATACCACCCCAAGTATCATTGAAGTAAGAAATAGCTGAATGCCAGACACTATCATCATGCTGGGAGAGGCCAAGGCTTGATGCTTTTTGTTTAAAGTGAACTGAGTAATAAGAATTAATCCAACTATCGCATTCCAGAAAATCCATAGAAGGAAGCTACCTTCTTGATCTTGCCAGAAGCAAGAAATGGCATATCCCAAAGGAAGACTCCAAGATGTGTTGTCCCAAGCATAGTGATATTCAAAATAATGATTGAAAATTATTGCAAAAAGGGACAGACAAACACCAACCACAAAAATGGCATGTCCTATAAAAATGATGTTCCCGTATTTTCTCCAAAAAGAGCTTTGTGCCGTTTCTCTGGAAGACTGCCAATAAGCATAGGTAGCTATCAGCGAACTGACAAAGGCGAGAATGGTAAGAAAATGTCCTAAATCTCCTAAATATGGTCTGAGCATTAAACTAACTACTTTATTTTAGTCAAATGTACCATTGAAATAACTAATTTGTGACGAATTTTCTCATTGTTTTGGGTATAATTCTAAATGAAATATTATTGACATTCTGGAAAACGTAGAATTCAGATTGAATTGTCTAATTTTATTCAATATTGTACGTTTTTGACTTGTGATAAAAACACTAGTGCTTGTTTTGATCGGTATCAGTTTTTTTGCTGAGGGGCAAGGTGTGCAATTTCCATTTAAAGATATGTCGACTGCCATGTCAGAAGCTAGAGTCTCTAAGAAACTTGTTTTTTTAGACGTTTATGCCGCTTGGTGTGGGCCATGCAGGGCAATGGAAACCTCCATATTTTCTAAACCTGAAGTAGGTAATTTTTTTAACGCCACTTTTTCAAATATAAAAGTAGATAGCGATGTAGCTGATGGACATTCCTTAGCTTTAAAATATGGGCTAAAAGAGTTTCCTACTTATTTATTTCTGAGTGCTGACGGAGAAATTGTGCATAAAATAGTAGGGTTTCATTCGTCAAGAAGATTACTATCTGAAGCCGAAAAAGCCAATAGAAAGAGAGCCGATTTTATTTCAATAAAAAGGTTAGATGCTGAATTTGAGAATGGAAAAAGAGAGCCAGAATTCTTGTACAATTACCTTAAAAGGAAGAGTTTTGAAGAGGGTTCTCAACCATTTATTTTGGATGAATATTTGGAGGTAGTACCCGAAAATGAAATAAAAACGGAGAAAGTATTAGTGCTTATTTCCGATAACGCCTCTTCTGTTTCTTCGAAGGGCTTTGATATCTTATCTGAGTCTCTCTCTAGGTTATTCAGTATGACGACTAGTCAACAGAAGGCTATTTTAAGAGGGATTTCAAATTCAAAAAAATGTACCTTCAAAACGGCTGTTAAAGAAAAAGACGATGAGCTTTTTAATAAGTTAATTGATGCTGTACATACCACAGCATACAGTAGGCAGGCGGCTTTTGCTGAAGAAAGACAGTTTAGGTATGATTATGCTAAGCTTACAAGAAATTTCAAGCATTTTAAAATTATAGCTCAGGAAGAAGCAAGTCAGATAATGACTAAATCACCAGAAAATTTCCAAGAACAAACAGCTATGGGCATACGGGAGTTTGAGAGAACGGCCGAAGAAAAGGGAATATCAGCATCGTCTAGTAGATATAAAATGGTGCTAGCGGATTTAGAAAACAGGGCAAGCAAGGCAGCGTCTTTTCAGCTTAATGATTTTGCTAGAGGTTATTTTGAAATGGCCATAGATGAAATAGATTTGAAAAATGCCATAAAGTGGTCTGCTTATTCAATAAAACTCGAAGGAAGTCCGGCTAATTGGGAAACTTATTCCTTTTTACTAAAGAAGGTGAATCGTAATAGGGACGCTAAAAAAGCTTTGAAACAAGCTATCAAAATAGCGAAAAGAGCAGGCTTGGAAACTAAAAGATTAAAAGGTATATATCTAAAAATAAAATGAAATATCGCATTTTATTCTATGTCTTAGGCCCTTTTTTATCTAAAAGGTGTTTCTGCCTAAATTAGTCAAGTTCAAAATAAAGACATGAGATCTGCGTCAAAAGTGCCTAAAGTCATCGGTAAAGCTGATTTCAATTTAGAGGGGAATGGCAGTTTTGAAAGTATCAAAAGCTGATTATCTGAGAATAGAATCATTTTATGGATGTGTAGGCCGACTGGTGTCGGCCATACCAACTTTTGGAAGCTAATGTCTTCAACCAAAATAGTATTGACAATAAGTTCGATAGCCGTATTATAAATTACAAAGTGGATGTGGAAGGCCGTTATGCTTATAATCTGGCCTGTACATTTAAGGTTACCCTGCATACTTATTTTTAGAACCCAATAGGAACGGTCTTTAAAGATGCGAAGGTATGTACACGGTTAAGGGCGTGATAGAAGAAGCCGAGTTTGCTGAAAGTCTAAATAAATAAGCTAGTATAAATCTTCTGAACGCTCTAGCATGAGAATAGAGCTTTGCGGTAAAATAACATACTTTTCTCCTTCGTATTGAATTTCAATAGCGTGTCTTTGTAAATAAATGGCCAAGTCACCCTCTTCGGCTTGTAGCGGCATATACTTGACCTTTTCTTGTGTATTTTTCCAAGGTTCATCTTCTGAAGAGCT
>JBNMFK010000024.1:0-20648 GCA_051269965.1 Algoriphagus sp.
TAATAAATTTGGGATGCTCGTAATATTCCAAGCTATGGACGCCGCAGGAAAAGATGGCACCATAAAAGCTGTTTTTAAAAATGTGAATCCTCAAGGTTCTCGCTTTTACTCATTTAAAAGACCAAGTGAAGAAGAATTGGATCATGATTTTTTATGGCGTTGCTTTAAGCAACTTCCTGCGCGTGGCACCATTCAAGTATTCAATCGTTCTTACTATGAAGAGGTTTTAGTAGTAAAAGTACATCCTGAGATATTGACAAAATACCAGAAAATACCTGCTGAAATATCCAACAAAAACAATGTTTGGGAAAAACGATATGAAGACATTAAAAACTTTGAAAACTACCTGAATAACAATGGCATAGCAGTCGTCAAATTCTTTTTAAATGTATCAAAAAGAGAACAAGGGAATAGGCTAATTGCCAGGATACATGAACAAGAAAAAAACTGGAAATTTGAAGAAGGAGATATAAGGGAGAGGGGTTTTTGGAATGATTATCAAAAAGCTTATGAAGACCTCATTAACGAAACCTCAACCAAAGACAACCCTTGGCATATCATTCCAGCAGACGACAAGAAAAACATGAGATTGATAGTAGCCGACGTTTTGAAAGAAAAATTAAAATCTTTAGCTATTTGCTATCCTGCCTCTAATGAGGCACGACAAAAAGAGTTGATGAGCTTTGTTAAGATTATTAAAAAACAGAATGAATTATAGCAGCAACTTTGAATTTTTTGATTTGACTTAGTTATGGCTGAGGTCAGCCTTTTTCATTCTCCCTGATAAGTCCTCATAATTATTATTATTCTATTTATCAGGCGAACAATTTGTTTTCTGATAGTCGCTCTTCAACACGTTATTAATCAATAATTCAGTAATTTTACATCGTTAAAAGACGCCCATAGCTCGGAGCGTCTTTTTTGTATTTGACAATAGATAGACCCACGTGATAGCTGAAGATTTCCTGAAGATTTTTAAAGAAGACCCTTTTGTGCAAAACTTGCACGAAAAAATGCAGGATGTTCCCCATTTTCAATTAGAGGGTCTTCATGGAAGCTTAGATGCTGTTTTAGCAGCAGCACTTTATAAAATATCTCCATATTCTGCTGTTTTTATACTAAACGATAGAGAGGATGCTGCCTACTTTTTTAATGACTTAAGAAACCTTCTTGGTGAGGAAAACACCTTCTATTTTCCTGCCTCATATAAACGAATATTTGAATATCAAGAAATAGAAAACGCCAATGTGCTACTCCGTGCCGAGCTTATTAATAAGCTTAATCAAGGACTAGATAACCCTTTAATAGTTACGTTTTCGGAGGCTTTGGCAGAAAAGGTTATCAACAAAAAGAGCCTTGTTGCCAATACTTTAAAAATAAGATCAGGCGAAAGCCTGGATTTAAACTTTATCACAGAACTCTTGGTTTCATACGAGTTTGATAAGACGGATTTCGTTTATGAACCTGGTCAGTTTTCTATTCGCGGTGGCATTTTAGACATCTTTTCATATGCCTCAGATAAGCCCGTAAGGGTAGAATTATGGGGTGACGAAATAGACACTATGCGTTTCTTTGATCCTGAAACTCAGCTTTCTATTAAAATATTAGAAGAGGTAACCATTATTCCTAATGTCGAGCATAACCTTAAACTTGAGAAGAGAGAGCCCTTTTTTGAGTTTTTATCAGGGAGTGCCAAAGTTTGGATAAAGGATATCAACTTTAGTTTAGAAAGAGCTGCGGAGAATTTTACGAAAGTAGGGGAGTCTGTAAAAAAAATGGTAGCTGCCAGTGGTGGCATTCAAGTGGTGTTAAACCCAGAAGAAAGTTACCTTACTGATAACCAACTTAAAAACTGCATTGAGGCTCATGAAACTATAGAGTTTGGTAAGCGTTTCTTCTATAATAATGCAGTTAGACTAAATTATCCTTCCAAGTCTCAGCCCTCATTTAATAAAGAGTTTAAGCTCTTAATGGAAGACTTTAGCGAACGGCAAGTTGGTGGTTTTAGTACCATGATTTGTTCTGACCAAAAGAAACAACTCACTAGACTAAAACGGATTTTTGAAGAATTAGACCCTCAGAATACATTTCTTCAAGGCAATTTTTCTTTAAGAGAAGGCTTTGTAGACCAACAAACTAAAGTAGTTTGTTATACAGATCATCAGATTTTTGAGCGTTATCATCGCTATAATGTCAAAGAGAAGTACTCCAAGTCCAAAGCCATCACCATTAAAGAGTTGCAATCTCTAAGACCAGGAGACTTTGTAACTCACATAGATTATGGCATTGGTCGTTTCGCAGGAATGGAATTTATTGATGTTAAAGGCAGAAAACAAGAGGCTATAAGACTTATTTATAAAGACAATGATCTCCTTTTTGTTAACATTCATTCCCTGCATAAAATAGCCAAATACTCTGGTAAAGAAAGTACTCCACCTACAATGAGCAAGCTAGGTACTGGAGATTGGGATACTAAAAAGAAAAAAGTTAAAAGGCAGGTAAAAGACATTGCTAAAGAGCTTATCGCCCTATATGCCAAGCGTCGTTCTGCTCCTGGTTTTGCCTTTAGTGCAGACACTTATATGCAAATAGAGCTGGAATCTTCTTTCCTCTATGATGATACCCCCGATCAGGCCACAGCTACTTCAGATGTTAAAGAAGATATGGAAAAGCCCAATCCCATGGATAGGTTAGTCTGTGGTGATGTGGGGTTTGGTAAAACAGAAATAGCCATTAGAGCTGCTTTTAAAGCAGTAGCAGATGGGAAACAAGCTGCAGTTTTAGTTCCTACCACTGTTTTAGCCATGCAACACGCCAAAACCTTTAAGGAAAGGCTTGCCAAAATGCCTGTCACAGTAGACTATTTGAATAGGTTTAAGAGTGCCGCATCCTCTACCAAAACACTTAAAGAACTTAAAGAAGGTAAAATTGATATCATTATAGGTACTCACCGTCTGCTTAACAAGAAAATTGAATTTAAAGATTTGGGGCTTCTCGTTATCGATGAAGAGCAAAAGTTTGGGGTCAAAGCCAAAGATCGCATCAAAGAAATTAAACTTGATGTGGATGTATTAACCCTTACAGCGACCCCAATTCCTCGCACACTTCACTTCTCTTTAATGGGAGCTCGCGATTTGTCAATCATTGCAACACCACCACCAAACAGGCAACCGGTGACTACAGAGGTCAAAGTATTTCAGGAAGAAATAATACGAGATGCTTTGGCACATGAACTCAGTAGGGGAGGACAAGCATTTTTTGTACATAATAGAATAAAAGATATTGATGCTATAGGTAATATTATTCTACGTTTAGTGCCCGATGCCAAAATAGGGGTGGCTCATGGCCAGATGGAAGGTGATAAATTAGAAAGAATTATGATGTCCTTTATTGATGGAGAAATAGATATCCTTATCTCTACCAATATAATTGAAAGTGGCTTAGATATTCCAAACGCCAATACCATTATTATTAATCATGCTCACATGTTTGGAATGTCCGATTTACATCAAATGCGAGGTAGAGTTGGACGTTCCAATAAAAAGGCTTTCTGTTATTTATTAACGCCTCCACTCTCGGGTCTTACCAGAGATTCTAGAAAGCGACTTCAGACATTAGAGGAGTTTTCAGATCTCGGAGACGGTTTTAAGGTAGCTATGAGAGACCTTGATATCCGTGGTGCTGGAAATCTTTTGGGGGCAGAGCAAAGTGGTTTTGTAAATGATTTAGGATATGAACTCTATCACAAAATTTTAGATGACGCCGTAAATGAGCTCAAAGAAAATGAATTTAAAGAACTGTTTGCCAAAGAGTTAGATGCAAAGGAATTTAAAGTAGAAGACTGTCAAATAGAAACAGACCAGCAAATTCTCATTCCTGATGATTACATAAGTAATATTTCTGAAAGGCTATCGGTTTATAACAGCATTGATGCCCTTAAAACAGATGAGGCTTTAATTGCCTTTAAGAAATCTGTAGCAGATAGGTTTGGAAAACTTCCTAAAGAGGTAGAAGATTTATTTGAAATTGTTAATATTCGTTGGAAAGCACAAAACCTAGGTTTTGAAAAACTAACATGGAAAAATAATATCCTTAAAGGCTATTTCGTTTCTTCAAAGCATACCGAATATTACCAAACTGACAAGTTTGGCAGAATTCTTGATTATGTTAAAGTTCATCCTAGAAGGTGTACGTTAAAACAAGTTAAGGAAAAGCTCATCCTGAGTGTTCAGCATGCTGATTCTATTCAATTTATTGAAGCTTTTTTTGAATCCGTCAATGAGCATATTGACAAAAAACAGTAACATTTGTGGATGGTCCCGCAAAATTAAATAAATACTAACAAATGAAGAAGAGATTATTTTTAGGTGCTTCTCTTTTAGCTACGTCGCTTTTCTTATTTACTGGCTGTAAAGAGCAAAAACGGTCTAGTCTAAGACCTGGTAAAACTAACGGTGCCACAGGTTTGTCTTATGGTGATAAAAAAACAGACGGCTATAAAGCCGAGAGTTTTGAAGGTCAACCAGCTGGCCCTAACCTTGTTTTTATAGAAGGTGGAAGGTTTACAATGGGAACCGTGGCCGAGGATATCACATTTACAAGAGATAACCTGGAAAGAACAGTAACTGTTGCCTCTTTCTATATGGATGAAACAGAGATTACAAACATTGACTATTTGCTATACCTCTATAGAATTCAGCAAGATTCCACCGCGGAGTTTTATGAATCTGCTTTGCCAGATACTACTGTTTGGTCAAACTCTATGTCTTTCAACGACCAATATGTAGACCACTATTTAAGATACCCTGGTTTTAGAATGTATCCAGTGGTAGGTGTCTCATGGATTCAAGCCTCTGATTTTGCTGTATGGAGAACAAAAGTGGTTAATAATCAAATGGCACTAAACAACTCTGAAGGAGGATTGAAGTTGAAGCTACCCTTCGGAAAGAAGAAAAAAGACGCAGAAGGGTTGGCTGAAACAGCTCCCGTTTCAGATCGTGGTAGAGCCTCCATTGAAACAGGAAATGTACTTCCAGATTATCGCCTTCCTACAGAAGCGGAGTGGGAATATGCTGCTAAAGCAATGATTGGAACACAATACAATGATGAAAACCAGTCCAACCAAAGAATTTATCCTTGGGATGGCTCTTCTTTAAGAGATGACAGAGGTAAAAACAGAGGTATGATGATGGCCAATTTTAAGCGTGGCCGTGGAGATTACGCTGGCATAGCCGGTCGTCAGAACGACCAAAACATTATTACAGCAGAAGTTTACGAGTTCGCTCCCAATGATTTTGGTCTCTATAATATGGCGGGAAACGTTAACGAATGGGTGCAAGACTTATATCGTCCTAACTCTTACGCAGATTTTAATGATTTAAACCCGATAAGACGAAATGACTATCAGGATGAAGCATCGCTTTATGACAAAAGTAACTTTAACTCCCTCATTGATAATTCGCAGAGAGTTTATAAAGGAGGTTCATGGGCGGATGTAGCTTATTGGCTGTCTCCTGGAACAAGAAGATACGTTGATCAAGATTCTTCTACAGCCACTATCGGTTTTAGATGTGCCATGATTTCCGTTGGTTCTCGAGGAAACTAGAAAATGTCCTATGATTTTCGAAAGCCCCTGCAGCAATGTGAGGGCTTTTTTATGGTTTACAATTAAACTAAAGTGCCGCCGCAATCGTCAAAATAGACAAATCAAGGCAACCTGCCTTTAAAAGCTCCTTACCTACGACCTCTAAGGTAGCCCCAGTCGTCAAAACATCATCTACTAACGCTATCCTCTTTCCCTCTATTTTAACATTTTTCGATACCTCAAAAACAGCTTCTACATTCTCAAAACGACCATATCGTGACTTATTTGTTTGTGATTGTGTAAATTTATTTCTTATAATAGATCCTCTCTCAAAAGGGAGCTTTAAACTTAATGAAATGCCTAGGGCAATTTCATCTGCCTGGTTATAACCTCTTCTTTTCTCTTTAATCGGGTGCAGTGGAACTGCTAATAATAAGTCTATTTCCTCATCAAAACCTTTGGATAAAAGCTCGTTTCCAAACCATTTTCCCATGTATTCTGCCAAGTCTGGTTTGTTCTTATACTTTAAGTCATGAAGAATATTCTGAACAAGTCCATTTTTGGTAAATTGCAGAAAAGAATATGTTTTTTTTACAGGAATCTTACCGAAGAACTTTTGTCCCAGTCTTGGTTCATCAAAGCCAATCTTAGGAAGTTTAAAATGACATTGAACACAAATATGCATTTCATAAAGCTCTAAAGTATTTAGGCAAGAAGAGCAAAGTCTAGGAAATAATAAGTCTTTTGCAAGTTGAAATGGATTCATAAACTGAAATTATGACAAAAAATACTGATAGCCAATTACTTGATGCTCAATGGAAGCAAGTTCTTGACTTTTTTAAGCAGCGAATTGGTAAAAAGCCGAGTGATTTGAAAGGCGTTCTGTTCCTAATAGGGATTCAGGAATTGGGCAAGGGCCCAGAAAGCTTTTCGAAAGAACAAAAGCAAGACCTTATTCATATTGCCACCTGTAAGGTCTTGAGCAAGGGTGGTTTTTATACCCTGATAGGTACCGATGAAGAGGGCTGGCCACATTGGGAGCTCGTTAAAAAACTACCTCCTTTCGACCTATTTTCACAAGAAAACCTACTTAAACATTATGTTATTACTTATTTCAAGGAAGAATTAGGACTCCATATTTAAAGCATCAAATGAAAATAATATCTTTTAATGTAAACGGTATAAGAGCGGCACTAAAAAAGGGTCTTTTGGAATGGCTAGAAGAAGAAAAACCCGATATTCTTTGCCTTCAAGAAATAAAACTTTTGGAGACAGAACTTGTTGAAGACCACTTTAAAAACCTCGGTTTTTATTGCTATTGGTATCCTGCTCAGAAAAAAGGTTACAGTGGAGTAGCAATTCTAACTAAAATAGAACCCAAAGAGATAGTCTATGGAATGGGAGTAGAACCGTTTGACATGGAGGGTCGAGTTATTAGAGCAAACTTTAAAGATTTCAGTCTAATCTGTGCATATTTCCCTTCTGGTACTACAGGAGACGTAAGACAAGATTTAAAAATCCAGTTTTTGAAACATATGATGGACTATATGAAGGAGCTAAAGACAATTAATCCTAACCTAGTTCTCTGTGGCGATGTAAATATTTGTCATAATGACATAGACATACATAACCCTAAGAGTAATAAAAATAACTCTGGCTTTTTACCAGAAGAAAGGGCCTGGGTAGGGGCGTTTCTAGACTCTGGATATTTAGATACTTTTCGTCACTTTAATAAAGACCCACACAACTATTCTTGGTGGTCTTATAGATCTGGTGCTAGGGGTAAAAACCTAGGGTGGCGTATTGACTATTTATTTGCCACCTCTGAAATGGAAAACCTATTAGAAAACGCTGATATCCTTCCTGAGGTACTTATGTCTGACCATTGCCCTGTTATGTTAGAACTTAACCTATCATGACAGTCCGACTTCTTGAAATATCAAACATAAAGAGTTCTTGACGTGTCGGTAAAGCCAAGGTCAAAAAGAAATGTGGTAAAAGAAATTCTATCAATGGTAAAAACCATTTTGGAAGAAACTTGATTGACTATAAGCATGTGGTAAACATTCTAAACACTTCCCGAAACTAGCACTTTACTTGCATGAGGCTATAATCAACAATTGATTTACTCTATAGTTTGATCAAAAACCTAATTGCCCTTTCTAAGAATCAATTACCAGCACAGATTGTTATACCTACAGTTCAGGGCGATCTAGGAACCAATTAATATATCCCCAAATCGTTCATTTGATTTGTGGGTTTCAGTAATGGTTGTGTTCTACAGAAGCCCTAAAAACTAGATAAGGCTGTTTAAAGCATGTAATCTTAAGTCGGCGTTAGAAAGGGGCTCCGAACTCACTAAAATATTCAATAATAATTGACAGCTATAATAATGTCGTACAGCATAAGTTAACCATTTGTAAGCATTTTTCGGCAATATATGTAAGTCAAGGCCTTAAAATTTGAGAACTTGATAGTCTTTGTCCCAAAAATTGTAATTGAAATATAAATAATATTTTATGAACACTTCCTTAAATATTCTTAACGAAAAAATAGAAAAGTACAAAGATAAATTCTACAAGAACCAGCTTCTTAAAGGTGGCTTACTTACCCTATCTCTTATTATTTCTGCTTTTATATGTATCAATTTCATTGAATACTTTGGACGCTTTGATAGCCTTTTTAGAGGTGTTTTGCTATTTACTTTTTTGAGCTTGAGTCTGTATACCTTTGTCTACCTCATTGGTCTGCCTTTAATCCACTTTATGAAATTGGGTAGACGAGTAAGTAGCACTAAAGCGGCCAGTGATATTGGCACATTCTTTCCCGAAATAAAGGATAAGCTACTAAATACGCTTCAACTATCACAAAATAGGGTCGCTAACGATGCACTACTTTTAGCGAGCATTGAACAGAAAAGTAATAACCTGAAATTTTATCATTTCTCAGATGCTATTAGTTTTAAAGACAACAGAAAGTATCTTAAGTTCTGCCTACCTCCTTTGGTTTTATTACTTTTCATTTCTGCAATCTCTCCTAGTTTTTTTGAAAGCAGTGAAAGAATTATAAATTTTCGCCGCAAGTACATAGAGGAGGCTCCCTTTTCTTTTAATCTTCTTAACAAGAAGCTAAAAGCGTATAAAAATGAAGATTTTCAATTGAATCTAAGTCTTCATGGCGACGTTCTTCCCGAAGAAGTATTTTTAGTCTACAATAATAGGCGTTTTCGGATGAACCCAGAAGAAGCAAATACCTATTCTTACTCTTTTAATAAACTCCAGCAGAACCTGAATTTCAAATTTATCGCATCTAGCTTTGAATCAAAAGGGTATGAATTAAGCCTCCTAAATAGGCCTCAATTGCTTTCTTTTGATATAACAGCAACATACCCACCTTATCTTGCCAAAGAGGCTGAGAACCTTGAAAATGTAGGAAATCTAATTGTTCCAGAAGGGACACTTATCCATTGGTTGTTTAATACACAGTTTACAGATTCTCTATCTATAAATCTGAGTTCAACGATTAAAAACAAAAACAATACAGTACAAAAGACTCGCAAAAATAATGCGAACCAATATATTTTTGACTACAAAGCTATAGAATCCTCTGATTACAATATAGTTATGTCAAATGATCAGGCCTATAATAATGAAAACATAGCTTATTATATCAATGTTATTCCTGACATACTTCCTCAAATAAAATTGGAACAAATGACAGACACCGACCTGTACAACTACATTGCTCTAGGCGGAGCAATAAGTGATGATTATGGCATTTCAAAATTCCAACTCAAGTACAAACAGGCTAACGATGTCCATGGAAGTTTTAAATCTGTAAACATTAACTTTAGTGACAATTTGCTGTCGCAAGCCTTCTTCCACAGGTTTGATTTAGATCAATTGGGGCTCAAAAAAGGTGAAAAGGTAAATTATTACCTAGAACTATGGGATAATGATGGCGTAAATGGAGCCAAATCTGTTAAAACACCTATCATGACTTTCGGTATGCCTTCTTCAAAAGAATTTGATAAACAAGTTGATAAACAAGTTCAGGATACGGAAGACCAAATGGAATCACTTCTCCTTAAATCAAAGAGACTTAAGGAGAGTTTAGAGGACCTTGATAAGAACTTAAAGAGCAAGAAGAAACTTGATTATCAGGATAACAAGCGTTTAGAAGAGCTCTTGAGAATGCGTGACGACATGCTTAAAGACCTAGAAGACCTTCAGAAACAGTTCGACAAAATGGAAGACAAACAAAATCGCTTCGATAATCAATCTCTTGCAACGCAACAGAAAATGGAGAAACTTCAAGAACTTTTAAGTGAGCTCATGCAACAGGAACAGAACAAACTCTTTGATGAATTGGAGCAGCTAATGGAAAACAAAGAAGAACAAAAGATTCAAGATAAGATTGATAAAATTAAACAACAAGGCAGAAACCTCGACAAAGATTTAAATCGTGCTTTAAAACTGTTTAAACAAATGCAGCTTAAACAGAAGATAGAGCAGACTGCGAAAGAACTTGATGAATTAGCTAACAAACAGGATAAATTAGCGAAAAAAACAGGGGACAATAAAGACATAGAAAGAAACAATACTTTTAAAAAAGAGCAAGAAAAGCTATCAACAGAATTCAACGAGACAAAAGAAAAGTTAAAGGATATAGAGAAGCTTGGCAAAGAGCTTCGTAAAGACATGGATGCCCAAAAAGAGGAGCAAGACAAAACTTCAGCAGAACAAAAAAAAGCGACAGATCAGTTAGCTAAAAACGAGAACTCTGAGTCGAAAAAGTCTCAGAAAAAGGCCGCCACAACGATGCGTTCTATGGCCACGAAATTGAACGCTCAAATGCAGTCAGCAGAAATGAAACAAATGAACATTGACATGGAAGCATTAAGAGCTCTTCTAGAAAACCTAATTAAGCTATCGTTTGACCAAGAATCAAGCATGAAAACGCTTAAGGGTTTATCCAGAACAGATCCGAGGTTTGTAGAGCTTTCCCAACAACAACTCAAACTCACCGACGATGCTCAAGTCATAGAGGATAGCCTGTATTCGTTAGCACAAAGAGTTATGCAGATAGATGCATTCGTAACTAAGGAAGTCACTAAAATGAAGAACAGTATGGACCAATCTATACAGTATCTCAAAGAGAGAGAGCTCCCGAGAGCCGCTGCCCAACAACAGTTTTCCATGACATCAATTAATAACTTAGCCCTCTTACTTAGTGACACCTTTAAGCAGATGCAAGAGATGATGGCTATGGCTATGCCCGGTAATGGGAAGAATGGCAGGGAAAGAAATTTGCCATCACCTATCTTAAGTAAGCAACAGCAAGAACTAAATAAAAGAATGAAAGGTCTTGGTCAACAAGGACAAACACCATCCGATGTATCTAAAGAGCTAGCAAGAATGGCTAACGAACAAGCCAAAATTAGGAAGCAATTACAAGACATGCAGCAGTCTCTGAGTGGCACGAACGAAGGAAATAAACTTGGCAATGAATTAAAAAAGCTTCAAAATGAAATGGATAAATCAGAGACTGATATTGTAAATAAACGCATAAATCCAGAACTAATTAAACGCCAAATACAAATAGAAACAAGACTACTCGAAGTGGAAAAAGCAGTCAAAGAACAAGAATTAGATAATAAGAGAAAATCAAAAACAGCCCTCGAATTCCAACGAAAGTCACCGCCTTCATTGGAAAAATTTCAAAAAGAAAAAGAAAAGCAGCGGGAATTAATCAGGACAACACCAGCCAGTTTTACCCCCTTCTATAAAAAAGAAACCGATAGTTATTTCAGAAGAATCAAGTAATTCTAAGCTATCCTTCTGTTTATATCTATCTATTTTAATGTAGGTATTGAATTTTAAAACACTTTAAAAAAAACGTTTCACGTGGAACATAAAGCAAATAAGTCGCACAAGTTTCACGTGGAACAATAAGAAAAATATGTTTCCAGTATACGATGTTATTGTAGTAGGAGCAGGCCATGCCGGTTGTGAAGCCGCCCACGCCGCCGCTCAGATGGGTTCTAAAGTATTACTCGTCACCATGAACCTTCAAACCATTGCCCAGATGTCCTGCAATCCCGCAATGGGTGGTGTGGCCAAAGGTCAAATCGTAAGAGAAATAGACGCTCTCGGCGGTCTATCAGGAATTATATCTGATGAAACCATGATTCAATTCCGTATGTTAAATAGGTCTAAGGGGCCTGCTATGTGGAGTCCCAGATGCCAAAGTGACAGGCAGAAATTTGCCGAATCTTGGCGTCTTAAATTAGAGAAAAATCATAATATTGATTTTTGGCAAGAGATGGTAACTGGGATAATAACGGAAGGTAAACGGGTTACTGGTGTAAAGACATCCCTAGGTTTAGAAATCAAATCCAAGACCGTCGTCCTAACTAACGGAACCTTTCTGAATGGACTTATACATATTGGTGAAAAACAATTTGGTGGCGGTAGGGCAGGAGAAAGTGCTTCGCAGGGAATCACTGCCGACCTCCTAAAACTAGGGTTTCAAAGTGGTAGAATGAAAACTGGAACACCACCTAGGGTAGATAAACGCTCCGTTAATTTCTCACTTATGGAGGAACAATTAGGCGACGCACAACCCGAAAAATTTTCTTATACCGATACAGCATACATCAAGGATCAGAAAAGCTGTTGGATTACATATACAAACCAATCTGTCCATGATGAACTCAAGAAAGGCTTTGATAGATCCCCTATGTTTAACGGGAGAATTCAAGGGATCGGACCTCGGTATTGTCCATCTGTTGAAGATAAAATAAACCGTTTTGCCGATAAAGACAGCCATCAAATTTTTCTAGAACCAGAAGGTCGTGATACTGTTGAAATGTATGTCAATGGTTTTTCCACATCACTTCCAGAAGATATTCAATACGCTGCCATAAGAAAAATACCTGGTTTTGAAAACGTGAAAATATTTCGCCCTGGTTATGCTATTGAGTACGACTTTTTCCCCCCCACCCAACTCAAACAAACCCTCGAAACTCAACTTGTGGAGAACCTATATTTCGCTGGACAAATAAACGGCACCACTGGATATGAAGAAGCCGCATCACAAGGTCTAATGGCTGGTGTCAATGCCCATCTGAAAATTACAGAACAAAATCCTTTTATACTTAAAAGGAATGAGGCTTATATCGGTGTATTAATAGACGACTTAATTAATAAAGGTACAGACGAACCCTATCGTATGTTTACATCGAGAGCTGAATTTCGAACCCTACTAAGACAAGATAACGCAGATATAAGGCTAACGCCCAAAGCGAATAAAATTGGATTAGCATCCAAGGAAATGCTTGACCAAGTAGAGAAAAAAATAAAACATTCAAATGATCTGTATACCATGCTAACTAAACTAAAAGTATCACCGCATGATATAAATCCAATTCTACAGAACCTTAATTCTTCCGCCTTAAAAGAGAAAACGACTCTTTTTAATCTTCTTAAAAGACCAGAACTTAATATGGGATCGTTAGCCTCACTGTCTCCCGAATTTGCTCTAACACTATCCAACACAAAAAAAGAAGTGAGCGAACAAACAGAAATAACAATAAAATACGAACGCTATATAGAAAAGGAAAAATTGATGGCCGACAAAATGAATAAATTGGAAAATTTATCCATTATCCCAGACTTTGACTACGACTCCTTAAGCTCACTTTCTTATGAGGCTAGACATAAACTAAAAGAGATTAAACCTTCCACACTCGGCCAAGCATCGCGTATCTCAGGCGTATCTCCGGCAGATATATCCGTATTAATGGTTTTCCTTGGTAGATAAATATTTATGAGAAATATATTTCCTCTTTACATATTATTATTTTTTGCTAGCTGTGCCCAATTTATTCCCCCGACTGGCGGGCCAAAGGATAAGGAACCACCAACAGTTACATCACAATACCCAGAGAATGGTATGACATCATACCATGATAAAACCATTATTGTTACGTTCAATGAGCTAATAGACGCTCGATCACTGAGACAAGAGCTTGTCATAACACCACTACCCAAGAGTGCGTATGATCTCAAGGTCAAACCCTATAGCATCGAAATCAACTACGACACGCCCTTTTTAGACAGCACAACCTATACATTCAACTTTCGAAACGGTATAAAAGATTTAAACGAAAGAAATCCAGTGGTTAATCTCAAAGTTGTCTTCAGTACGGGTTCCGAAATTGATTCCCTTTCGATATCAGGAAAAGTTACGGACCTATGGACCGGCCTGAACTCAAAGGAAGTTCTAGTAGGACTGTACGACTTACAGAAACAAGATACTCTGTCGCTTCTACAACGGAAGCCTACCTATTTCACAAAAACAGACACATCAGGCACGTACAATTTTGAAAATATCAAAGATGGTTACTACAGATTACTTGGATTCAAAGACAATAATCTCAATCTCATTTTTAATGACGATTCCGAAAATTTTGGATTTGTTCAGGACACTATAAAACTAGATAGCAATATCACTGAACTCAATTTTAAAACATATCCTTACAACACGAGCCCACCTAAGATTCAACGAAATTTATCAAGACAGCTTACCTACTCTATAAGAATAAACAAACAAGTAAAAGACATTCAGGTTTCATTTCCTACCAAAGGCGATAGCCTAACGTATCAAATCCGTGATAAAGAACTTGTCTTTTTTAATCATCCATTTACATCTGATACAATACTAACTAATTTAATAGTTATTGACTCATCAGGGAATGAACTTGAATCTCAAACTAAAATATACTTCAATGCCAATTCTCGAATTTCCATAAATCCAGAATTACTACGAATTTCAACACTTAATATCCAGAATAACGAAAAAATTATTTTACCCAACGCTCATATTCTCCAATTCGAATTCCCAATAACCAACATTGATACCAACGGTATAACTATAACTTCTGACACAACATATCAAGAATCATTTACTTTAAATTGGAAGGACTCATCACACACCTTATTAGAAATACTGTTCACTCCACAAGCTACAAGAGAACTACGTCTTAACATCGATGAATCCGCTATAACTAACTTCAAATCAGATAGTAATACCACTTATCAACTTATCAACACACTTTATCAACAGAAAGATTTTGGATCAATAGATGGCTCATATCCCGACTTTATCGGTCCAAAAATTATACAAATACTTGATGCTAAAAAGCTTAATGTCCTTGATTATCAAGTATTCAAGGACAAATACGACTTTCCACAACTCCTACCAGGTCTGTACAAACTAAGGATAATAGAGGACCTCAACAATAACGGCTATTGGGACACTGCCAATTTTAACCAGAACATATTGCCAGAGAGAATAATAATATCTAAAGGTTTTGTGAAACTTAAGGCAAACTTCCAACTCACAGACATTCACATTGAATAGTGTGGACAAACCTGTCTATAACGTAGTTAAAGACGTTGATAAATCGATGTAGGAATGAAGACAACTATGGACTTACAAATAAAATCTCAATTTCTTGTGGATTAAATATCTTTTAGACGACTTATAATCATTTTACATTATACATATCTACGACTTAATTAAACCTTAAATAGATGATTATAAAAAACAATAAATTTAAACCTAACACTCGTGGAAAACAGACTAAAGGTATTATAATCAGTATGTTAAATGTTCAATGATCCTAATCTTATTAACAGTCGTTACAGGTTTAAAAACAAAATTTAAAAACAAGCGTTTAGCTTCAAAAAGATTACCACATATCCACAGCCCTAGTAATTAATAATAATAAATAAATACTTATACTTACTTTATTATAAACATGAGGAATTTATACATCATACTAATAATCTTGCTTTGCGTGTCAACTGCTTCATCTCAAGGAAAAGAATTGGCTAACGAGTATTATAATCAAGCAGAATTTGGAAAGGCTGCTGAAATCTATGAGAACCTCAGCAAGAATAAAGAAAACAGTTTAGCAATTCATGATTACTATGTTAACGCTTTGATGAGGTTGAAAGAATATGACAAAGCAAGCAAATTTTTAATCCAAGAAATTAAACGATATCCAGACTTAATTAAATTTCAAGCAGATATGGCTTATTTATTGGAGATATCAAATAAGCCTAAAGAAGCGGAGGTGGCTTACAAAAATTTAATTAAAGCAGCGTCTATTAAAGACAATTATGTCTATCAGCTTCAAAACTTCTTTTATAAAACCAATAAGATGGAGATGCTCATTGAGATGTTATTACTCTCAAGGTACAGGTCTAAGGATCCATCGAAGCATAATATCCATTTGGCAAGGGCATATCTATATGCCGGTAAGAAAAAGGATATGTTGGAAGAAGTACTTTCTTACGGTGTTGACCACAAGAATACTGACTACGTACAGCGTACTGTCCAAGACAACATTAAGGAACCCAAAGAAGTAGAGATGTTTGAAAGACTCTTATATACGAAAATTCAAAAGAATCCAGATGTATTCTATTACAATGAAATACTCATTTGGCACTTTGTTCGGCAAAAAGAATTTTCCAGAGCATTCAATCAAGCCAGAGCTTTAGATAGAAGGTCGGCTCTTGGTGGAAGGCAGGTTTTTGAACTGGCAGAATCTGCATTCCAAAACAAAGCGTACAGAGAGGCAGCTCGAATGTACCAGTTTGTTATGGATGAATATCCTAAAGGAGGTTTTTACACGTATTCTAGAAGATGGAATATTGAATGCAGGGAGCAGATGGTGAAGAGTACGTTCCCAATTAACAAATTGGAAATAGCAGAACTTATTAATCAGTATCAAGAATTGATTGTAGACGTAGGTTTAACACCGAAAACAATCGACGCACTGCGTAATGTGGCCTTACTATATGCATTCTACCTTAATGATCAAGATAAGGCCGTAGCTGTCTTAAAAAGGGCTATTTCTGCTGGCGGTTCAGATATCAAGTTTAAAGATCAGTGTAAACTCGATCTAGGAGATATCTATATTTTAAAAGATGAACCTTGGGAAGCTACATTGCTTTATATGCAGGTTGAAAAAACGCAAAAAGAAGATTATCTTGGCGAGATCGCAAAATTGAAAAATGCGAAATTGCATTATTACACAAGCGAGTTTGACTTAGCTAAAGATATTCTAGATATACTTAAAAAGGCCACCACAAGAGAAATTGCCAATGATGCTATGCAGCTGAGTCTTTTGATTCAAGACAACCTTGGTTTAGACACTACGAACGCTGCAATCTCAGCCTATGCAGCTGTAGAATTATTGCTTTTTCAAAATAAAATAGGTTCAGCTTTAATGAAAATGGATTCATTAGCTATTATTTATTCATCACATAGTTTGGCAGATGAAATTTTATGGCTAAGAGCTAAAACTAATTTCAAGCTTAATAATGTACAAGGCACAATTTCAGATTTAGAAAGTATTCTCAAAAACTACAAGTATGATATTTTAGCAGACGATGCTTTATTTATGTTAGCAACAATCTATGATGATAAGCTTGGGGATAAATCTAAAGCTTTGAGCCTTTACAGGCAAATGCTGCAAGATTTTCCGGGCAGTATTTTTGGGGCAGATGCTCGAAAGAAATTTAGAGATCTTAGAGGAGATTTTACTTACTAAGTATTTCTTCTACGTGTTGATAACAATTAACATTCATGGATAAGAGCTGTCTATTTTACTTGACGATTCAAGAATGTTCATCTTCGTGCTAAAGTTATCTCAATTTTTATTTTTTTAAACTTGATGAGTGTGGATGAACTACATGTAAAAATTTAACCGAACTAAATCAGAGGTTAGGTTTTATGGAGTAATAATTAGCAATATTTCTAGTCCATTGGTATTGCTTTAGTATGGCAAACTTGTAAAGTTCAGCGAGTACAATCTAATAATAGTTCCACGTGGAATAAAGGGAAATACTTAGAAGATATCTATGCTATGCTAATCTACAATAGTCTTTATCTCGAGGGAGTTATGCCATTTAAAGCAGGTATAATTATTAATACATAGACTTTTATGTTTTGGTTCTATGAGTCAAGTATTTTCGGAACCTCGAATTAAACCAGCATGTAGGGAGCAGATGATAGGCTTTTTTAAGGATAAAGCTTTTAGGAAATATCTAGGAGGATACATTAAAATCATGCGTATCAAAAAACTAGTTGTACACACCGGGTTGGGATCGAGGTATATATCAACCGAAATAATTATACGTATTCTAGCAAGTGAAATATTCAATACAATCATTAAATGATGAAAAGTATCTTTCCAATGAATGTACTGAAAACAAAAAAACGTAAAACAACCGTCAATGACTGTTTTTAAATGTTAGTTTGATACCCCAAAAGGCAACATGCTTTGAAAATGGCTTCAATTCTGGCATTATTACTTAACGGTAAAGATTTGGTATAAGAAGTGCTTCAACTATTTATGAGGATAGATCAATCGTACATGAGCTTTAAATATACTAGTCCTATGGAAGAATAAGCTTGGTGAATTAATTGGTTTTAAAGACAATAAGAAGAGTGTGTAGTTTGCAGATTGTGTTTATAAAAAAATAAGATCGCTTCTATAATTTCAACATTTTCCAAGAGGTTGATAGCTTCCAAAACTTAAGGGTATAACTACCATTGTCTGTATTATTGCTAAAGAAAGGATATACAATGTACAGAATTTCGCCCTAACATGAGCAAGCCTATGCCTTGTGTAAAAGAATGGAATACTGATTGTTTTTTATGGAAAGTACGATTTTCACTGCAGCAAGAATAAAATGGTAAAAGTTCCACGTGGAATAGAACGGGAGGCCGAGAAAAAGTTTATGTCGTGTTATATAAACAGTCATACACATTAAACGCTGGAAATATCAAGGGAAACTTTGCTGATAGAAACTGGATAGACATTAGAGGTCAAAGTCTACGAATATAATTTAAGAGAAAAGCAAAATATTTTTTTACAAATTACCGTTGGTCAATAACAATCATCTAGCTCGTCTTAATATGTATTTTTCAAAAACGAAAGTTTTAATCACAGCTTTAAGTCTCTTTTTGATTTCGATTAAAAGTTACTGTCAAAAACCAGAAACCACTTTCATGTGCAGTTACACAGCAGGAGCAATTAACGAGAAATCAATATGTAATCTTTTGGGCTTTCAGACACGTCAAATTGCTCAAAAAGCAGTAGAAAGAATTGTAAGCATGTCGGGTTTAAGACAAAACTTTTATGTTATGGAATGTCCAAACATAGATAATTGCTTTGCAGCGACGCGAAACGGTGAAAGACTCATCGTATATGATGCTAGTTTTATGAGGCGTGTAAATAGTATGACCAAAACAGATTGGGGAGCCATGAGCATTTTGTCTCACGAAATAGGGCATCATTTACAAGGACATACGATTAAACCTGGCGGCTCTGATCCAAATAGAGAATTAGAAGCAGATGAGTTTTCTGGTTTTGTGATGTATCAAATGGGATCTAGTCTGAAAGATGCTCAGTCTGCCATCTGGAAACTTACAACAGATTATGATACGGGAAGTCACCCACCACGACGAAAGAGAATGGCTTCTATAAAAAAAGGGTACCAAAACGCCATGGCCATGTATCCTAACATGCACTGTGGTGTCATGGAAATAGACCCGATACCTACAAAGCCGAATGTTGCTGTAATAAACAATAAACCAAAAGAGATAAAAACGGGCTGTATTGAGGGAAATTGTCATCAAGGATTTGGGGTTGCGATTAATAGAAGGTCACTAGAAAAGTATGCTGGAAACTGGAAGAAAGGAAGAAGGGAAGGCTATGGAATCGAGTATTATGCTTCAGGGGAAAAAAAATTTGAAGGAGACTTTGATGGAAGTAAGTTTCATGGATTTGGGAGCTATTACTTTAAAAATGGAGACAAGTATGTGGGTAAATTTAAAGGTGGCTTAATGCATGATGACAGGCCCACTTTTCAGTTTGCCAATGGAAACCGTTTATTTGTTCGCTTTATCAAAGGGAAAAAAGAAGGAAAAGGAAGAATGTTGAGCAATCGGGGAAAGAGGACTGTCGTATTTTACGAAAACGATAGAAAGCAATAGCTTGACGTTTCCGACGGATGTGAATTTTATTCTGGAGGTGTATTTCTAATAATCTACTACCTAATTTCAGGTTCTTAAATTACCCTTCATATATTTGCCGTTCAAATAACTACTTAGTGAATGTCTTGGTTTCAACGTTCAGGAAAAGGAATAAATACGCCCACGGAGCTTAAAAGAGAGGCACCAGATGGTTTGTGGTACCAGTGCCCAGAATGCAAGAAGGCGACACATACCAGAGAGCATAAGAACAATGCTTTTACGTGTATTCATTGTAATTATCATGATAAAATAGGCTCTGATGCGTATTTTCAAGTACTTTTTGATGATGGCGTCTACAAAGAACTAGACGCTACAGTACGTTCGGCAGATCCGCTAGAGTTTGTAGACACTAAAGCCTATCCGGATAGAATCGTTCAAACTAACAAGAAGTCGGGCTTGGTAGATGCATGTAGAACAGGCGAGGGAAAGATGAATGGCAAAGCCATTACGATATGTTGTATGGACTTTGGTTTTATAGGAGGCTCAATGGGTTCAGTAGTAGGCGAAAAGATAGCTAGAGCGATAGATAACTCTTTGAAAAAGAAAATACCTTTTCTCATGATTTCAAAATCAGGAGGAGCTAGAATGATGGAAGCGGGCTATTCGCTCATGCAAATGGCTAAAACATCAGCAAAACTGGCCTTATTAGACAGAGCAGGTATACCTTATATTTCTCTTTTAACAGACCCTACTACGGGCGGTGTAACGGCATCTTTCGCAATGCTAGGTGATTTTAACATTGCAGAACCCGGTTCACTAATCGGCTTTGCAGGACCAAGAATTATCAGAGAAACGATAGGGAAAGATTTACCTAAAGGATTCCAAACGGCAGAGTTTGTATTAGAACATGGCTTCCTTGATTTCATTGTGGACAGAAAAGACTTAAAAGATAAGATGGCCAGCCTGTTGGCTATGATTTATAAGTAATTAGTCAATTTTTGATTAAAAT
>JBNMFK010000025.1:0-20340 GCA_051269965.1 Algoriphagus sp.
ATTGAAGAGCATAAGGAAGAGCCATTTTTCTTGTACATGCCTCTTTCTGCCCCTCATACTCCTATTTTGCCCGATGCAAATAACCAAGGTAAAAGTAAGCTCAGTGAATATGGAGATTTTGTACTCACAGTAGATGATGTTGTTGGAAACGTATTAGCAGCGTTAAAAGAAAATGGATTGGAAGATAATACACTTATCTTTTTGGCTTCTGACAATGGTTGTGCTCCTTACGCTGGAACGGAGGAAATGGAAAAGGTAGGTCATTATTCTAGCCTAAATTACCGTGGCTACAAAGCTGAAATTTATGAGGGAGGACACAGGATTCCATTTATGGTCAAATGGCCAAATCAGATCAGACCAAATTCTGTGTCTAATGAAACCATTTGTCTAACCGACCTTATGGCTACAGTGGCTCATGTTTTAAATGTAGACTTACCAGCCAATGCTGCAGAGGATAGTTATGACATTTCACCTGTTTTGATTGAGGATAAGTTAAAAGGCCCGCTTCGCGAAGCTACTGTGCACCATTCAATGGATGGTTCTTTTGCGATAAGAAAAGGTAATTGGAAGTTGATTCTGACCAAAGGTACAGGAGGGTGGGAATCTGAAGCCTTAACAAAACAAATTATAGAAGCTCAATACCCCTATCAGCTTTATAAGTTGTCCGCTGATATAGGAGAAAAGATTAATCTATATGACAAAAACCCGGAAAAGGTGGATGAGCTCATGTCATTGCTCAAAGGCTATGTAGCCTCTGGTAGAAGTACCCCAGGCAAGGCTCAGTCCTATACCAAAATAGATAAATGGCCAGGAATGGAATGGATGGAATAAAAAAGATTTTCTTATTAATTATACTCTCTCAGGTATCTTTTTGCCAAGATTCATGGACTACCGTTTTACCTACTATTGGGACTTTCTCCTCACCTAGGCTGACAGATCTTAATGGTGATGGTACGCTAGATGTCATTTTGGGAGGTGGGAGATTAGAATTTCAAGCATCAGATACAGCTATGTTTGCCTTAGATGGTAATAATGGTGAGCTTCTGTGGAGCATACCCGCAAACGATCAAATTTTTGGCTCTGCGGCACTTATGGACATCACTGGTGATGGTATAAAAGATGCTTTTTTAGGCGGAAGATCTTCGGAGTTTAAAGCTATAAACAGTCAAAGCGGCGAAGTAATATGGGCTTTTGATACACTCGGGCACGCTAATAAAAGGTGGTTTAATTTCTACAATCCGCAATTCATTCATGACGTTGATCAAGACGGGTTTAAGGATATTTTGATAGCTAACGGTGGTGATATATGGGTAGAGCCGTATGACTCAACTAGGGCAGTCGGAATGCTCTGTATCTTATCAGCAAAGACCGGGGAATTACTGAAATCGGCAAGGATGCCTGATGGCAAAGAAATTTATATGTCCGTAGCCATAGATTTTGATTCGACGTCACCTTTAACTTCAAAGTTTATTTTTGGTACGGGAGGAGAAACAATCTCAGGTAATTTATATGTAGCCGACTTACAGATGCTTCTAAATGATAATTTAGATGAAGCGGTCAAACTAGCTGAAGGAGGTGCGAAAGGGTTTATAGCCCCACCCGTTTGGGTAGATCTAAATTTGGACGGTATAAGAGATGTAGTTTCAAGTTCTGTGAATGGGAGGTTACTTGCTTTTGATGGGGATACTTTTGAGCCTTTGTGGCAAATGAAGCTACCCAATACGGAATCATATGGCTCGATGGCCGTAGGCCAATTTAACGAAGACATGGTTCCTGACTTTTTTGTCTCTTTTGCTCAAGGTGTTTGGCCAGAGTTATCATGGACTAAACAAGCTATGGTAAACGGCGTTAATGGCACTATCGAGTATTTAGACTCTTTAGGTTATTATCAAACTTCCAGCCCAATTGTAGTGGATTTAACGGGAGATGGCATTGATGAGGTCATCTTAAGTGTGGATTATCAAATTTTGGATTCTCTGAATAGAAAGAGTTTCTACAGCACGCTTTATGCTATTGAATTTACTGCTAACCAAGCCATATCTATGGTAGATGGTCTTCCTGGTCATAATGTTTCATCCACTCCTTGGATTGGAGATATGGATGCGGATGGTTACCTAGACATTATTTATTGCCATGGTACTAACGCCTACCACACATATACTTTTGATGGTCTTCGAATTAATAGACTAAAAACAACAATTCCCATTAGCAAGCCCATTAAATGGGGTTCGTATATGGGAAGCAATTACGACGGGGTCTACAGAGAATGAAAACTACCTTAACAATCATTGAAGGCCTTATATTCCTAGGTTTAGCAGGAATTCATTTTCATTGGGTGCTTGGAGGGAAATTCGGCTCTGATGCAGCTATTCCTACGAATGACGAAGGAAAAAGAGTGCTACATCCAAGCAAAAAAGATAGTGCTGTTGTAGGAGTAGGTTTGTTAATGTTTAGTCTCTATTTTCTTGTTAAAGATGGGCTTATAAATTTTTATTTACCTGCTTGGGTAAATAATTATGGAGGCTTTGTCATCTCAGCTATTTTCTTTCTTAGAGCAATAGGAGACTTTAATTATGTTGGATTCTTTAAGAAACCAAGAACGACTGCATTTTCGAAACTAGATGGCCAATTCTTTTCACCATTATGCCTTATTTTGGCTCTTTTAGGCTTGTTGCTGTCTATCTAAAAACGCCTTTGCCCTTAGGTCCCATGTATTCTCCCCATGCCACAGGTTTATTCAGTTTAATTGACGTACTGATGCGTTTAACCTGCATTCCTAAGAATGAAAGGAGATCCGCGTTAGGACTAAAATACTGACAATGGACTATATCCAAATAACCATCATTATCTATATCTCCGATATAAGGCGTACTAAAAATATTTTTAAATCTTTTTAGTTCATCAATGGTCTGAACGGTTTTCGTTCTAAAATCTAGTGCCACTAGACGTGTAGTGACGTCAAGTTTGCCAGAACCAATAAAGCCTTGGTCGCAGTCATATTCATTTATACTAATTATGGCTTCATCAATGCCATCGTCATTTATGTCGTAAATAACCGGGGAAGAGAATCCAGTACACCCTAAATTATTTTGGTAAAGTGTTTCGCCAGTCTTCCCATCTAACATTATTTGAACAGAACCTTTACTTTCTGGCCAAACGCCCTCGCTCACAAAAGTGAAGAGATCTGGTGTATCGTCTTGGTTGAAGTTACCTAGTGCAAAACCATTGCTTGATTCTGTGTCTGGAATGTTTTTTTGCCAAAGGCTTTTATTTGTCTTGCCATCAATACAGAAAATATAGCTTCCGTGAGAAATGGCAGCAACGTCTAAGAAACCGTCATTATTGAAATCTACGGCAACTGATGGAGCAATAAAGCCGTGGCCAGAAGTATCTTTAGCAATGACCTTAGCAGAGGAGATATTGTTATTTTTCAAAGAAGTCAAGGAAGCCTTGTAAAGGCGGCCATTGATCGTTTCGCCACCTGTGGCAAAAACGATATTCTGAGAGCCGTCAGGCTGTTGAAAGTATAATGGAGTCATGTAGGATTCCATACCATCTGGCATGCTATCTGCCGCAATGATTTTGCCGTCTGAGCTACTTAGTATCATTAAAACGCCAGGAAAGCGATTTTTCATGGTATTAGGTTCTGCTTTGGCATTTCCTCCAGTAACTACAAGAAGGTCCTCTAGTCCGTCGTCGTTTTGGTCCGGAATAGTCACAGCATTTTGAAAATTATATTTCGCATATTTTAGAACAGAGTCATTTTCATAGTCATAGTTCCATTGCCAAATGGATTCGCCGGTGGCACCGTTTATAGCATAGAATTGATTAGAACGGCCCCCAATAAAGACATCTTCGATTCCGTCGTTTGTAACATCGAGTAGCGTGGCTGACCCATAAACCTGATCTGTACATGGATGCTCCCATAAAATTTGACCATCTACGCCATTCAGTGCTATGATGCCTTTGTTAGATGCTTGGTATTCATTTTCTCCAGCTCCCATGATAATGTCTAGAATGCCATCCTGATTTAAGTCTGTTGCTTTTGGAGAGGACTGCGAACCAATTTTATTGAAGGATTTGCTCCACGTAAGTTCTGTTTTTTTGGTGGAGCAGGCCACTAAAGAAAGACAGAAAAGGGGGATATACAGAAAGGGTTGGATCGACATGGATTCAAGTATTTTTTACTCTTTAAAATTAATGAAATAATGCATATATGGTAGTTTAAAAGCTATCAAACTTCTAAATTAGCTATTTGATAGGCTCATGCTTTCACAAATTTATATGAAAAAAATACTGTCCTTGATTGGTCTTCTTTCACTGCTTTCGTGCAGTGGTGGGGGAGGTACTCTTTTTGAAAGACTAGACGAAACAAAAACGGGAATTGACTTTGTCAATCGGATTGCTGAAACAGACGAATTGAACGTTTTGGTTTACGAATACTTCTACAATGGAGGTGGTGTAGCAGCAGCAGACCTTAACAACGATGGGCTGATTGATTTATACTTTACGGCCAATTTAGGCTCTGATAAAGTATATCAAAATTTGGGGGATTTGAAATTTGAGGATAAGACGTCCAATTCGGGAATCACATGGAATAAAGAGTGGAAAACGGGGGTGACTGTGGTAGACATCAATGAAGACGGACTTAACGATATTTATGTCTCTGTTTCTGGGAACGAAGAATCTCCTATTTTAAGGAAGAATAAGCTATATATAAATCAGGGCAATTTTGTATTTGAAGAACAAGCCGCCAAATATGGTTTAGACTGTAACAGTTTCACTACGCAGACAGCCTTTTTCGATTTTGATAAAGATGGCGATTTGGATGCATATGTAATGAACCACAATGTGAAAGACTTCAAAAGGTTTGATGTGGAAGCCATTCACTTTATGCGTGATGAATTTGCAGGCGACAAATTATTTAGAAACGACAATGGCTTTTTTAATGATGTAAGCAAAGAAGCAGGAATAAAAGGAAACCCAATTGGTTTTGGATTGGGTATGCACATCGCAGACTTGAATGATGACAACTGGCCAGACATTTATATCTCAAATGACTATTTAGAAGGAGATTATTTATATATAAATAATCAAGACGGAACTTTCACGGATAACATTAAAGATATGGTAGACCATACGAGCTATTTTAGTATGGGAAATGACGTGGCGGACATAAATAATGATGGTCTGCCAGATATATTTACTTCAGACATGCTGCCAGAAGATAATAAGCGACAAAAACTGCTTTTCGGTCCAGATAAATACGAGGCGTATTTAAACATGCTTCAAAATGATTTTCATCCTGAGGTGATGAGAAACATGCTACATATCAACGAGGGTACTGGTCGATATGCTGAAATGGGTCAATTGGCCGGACTTTCTAACACAGACTGGAGTTGGTCACCACTTCTTGCAGATTTTGATAATGACGGCCTCAATGATATGTTTATTTCTAATGGCTATGTGAGAGATTATACCAATAATGATTTCGTGAAGTTTTATTCTGAACAGCGGTCAGAAGGGAATGATAATGTCTTAGATATTATCAACCAAATGCCCTCCACTAAACTGGCCAACTACGTTTTCAAAAATAACGGTAATCAGAGGTTTACAAACGTTCAGAAGGCCTGGGGTTTTGAAGACAAAATAGTCAGTAATGGAGCCATCTATGCTGATTTGGATAATGACGGCGACTTAGAAATCATCACGAATAGCATCAATGAAGCAGCAGGTATTTTCGAAAATAAAAGTCAGGGACAGAATTTCCTGAAAATCTCTTTGAGTGGGGAAAGTGCTGAAATCATAAATGCCAAAATTAGATTTGAAGCAGCGGGTAAAGTTTTTTATCGAGAATTTTCGCCGAATCACGGTTTTCAGAGTGCCTACTTCGGGCCTCAGCATTTTGGTCTTGGAGCTATCAGTGCCATTGAGAACCTGACGGTAATTTATCCCAATGGGGAAACGCAGCTAATAGAAAACCCAGCTATCAACAGCCTCTTGAAGGTGGCATATCAGCCAAATGGAGAATTTACTTCAGTAGAAGAAAGGGCTCTTTTTGAACAAGAAGATTTTCAGGAAATAGATCATGCTCAAATGGCCATTAATGATTTTAATAGGCAGCTTTTATTGCCTTGGATGTACTCATATCAAGGGCCTTGCATGACAAAAGGCGACGTAAACGATGACGGGATAGAAGACTTTTATTTAGGTGGAGGAAAAGGATCAGCTGGAAAACTAATGTTGGGCACAAAAAAGGGCACCTATTTAAGCTCAAATGAATCTGTTTTTAAAGCTTGGGAATTAAGTACAGATGTGGATGCTCATTTTTTTGATGCAGAAGGTGATGGTGATTTGGACTTATATGTCGTTGGTGGGGGGTATGAATATTTAGCTAATGATCTCCTGCTTCAAAACAAACTCTACCTAAATGATGGGAAAGGGAATTTCACAAAAGATGACGTATCATTTCCCTCTGATTTATTTGCAGATGGCTGTGTGGAGGTTTTTGATTTTGATAATGATGGTGACCAAGATGTTTTTGTAGGAGGGTTTGTACAACCCGGGAACTATCCACAGGCCAATCCTTCTAGGTTATACCTAAATGATGGAGGTAAATTTTCAAAAATGGAGAATGAGATTTTTAAAAACCTTGGTTTAATAAAGTCTGCGGTAAGTACTGATTATAACGATGATGGCTTACTAGATTTAGTCATATCGGGAGAATGGACAGCGATCAAGGTTCTAAAAAATACAGGAAATGGATTTCAAGAAGACAAATCCGCTATTCCCAATTTGTCGGGCCTTTGGCAAAGTATGTTCGTTGAAGACCTTGATGGAGATGGAGACCAAGACTTAGTGGTTGGCAACCTTGGATTGAATACTCAATTTTGTGCTTCAAAAGACGAACCGCTTAGCCTTCACCTGGCAGACTTTGATGGAAATGGTAGACAAGATCCTATCATTTCATGTTTTATTCAAGGGAAGAGCTATCCCGCATACAGTAGAGATGAGCTGCTGGCCCATATTGCTCCGTTAAAAAGAGTCTATAATAGTTATGAATCCTATTCGGAAGCCACTACAGAAATGCTCCTCGAAAACTTTAAAGAAGTAGAGCCAACCATCTTCACATCAAACGAACTTTCAACCGTGTATTTTGAAAATATAGGAAGTACGTTTGTGCAAAGGGAATTACCAGTCCAGATTCAAGCATCACCCGTTTATGCCATGCTGGCTATGGATGTTAATGAAGACGGATTTATGGATCTCATAGTAGGTGGAAACAATACGCATACTCGTGTCAGAATTGGAAACATCTCTGCGAATCATGGACAGGTATTTCTTAATGATGGCAAGGGTCAATTTTCTTATCTGCCACAAAGCCTAAGTGGCTTAGATCTTAAAGGCGAGGTACGCTCACTAAAGCTTGTGAACGGGAAATTATTGGTGGGAAGGAATACGGGGAGTGTGCTTTCTTATGGGAAGGGTGTAATCCAGATACAATGAGAAACGGATGTAGGGTAATGGCCCTATTTATTCCAGAATTTTCATGTCTAAAGACTCTTGAAATTTATACACTTTTCAGCATCAGTTCTAAGCAGGAGGTTATTTGACTTATTATGAGATTTTTGGCCTAAGTCGTCTTGGACAAGATTAAACTTTTAATACTATCATATCTAATTTTTACAGGAATCTCACTAAGCCTTTGCTTTTAATAGTATTCGCCGTATTTTACTTTTACTATTCAACCATAAATCAATAATCAATTTGCAATTAGTCGTTCAATACGGTGTTGAAATTTGTGCCCAAAGCTCTTTTTGGCTCTTAAATCTCATGGGCAGACTGCATCCGCTTATCGTCCATTTTCCTGTTAGCTTATTGGTAGTGGCATGGCTGCTACATTTCTTTACTCAACTCAAAGAGACGGTTAGGATACTTGTCGTTATTGGCAGCATAACGGTGATAGTTTCTATCATTCTTGGCTTGTTATTGGCTTGGCAAGAAGGTATGGAGGGGGAGTCGCTTGACTGGCATCGATATTCTGGAATAGGTCTAGGAGTTGTAGCATTGGCGTTATTATATGTTGTTTTTTCAAATCGTATGGGAGGCCGCTTATTTAAGTGGATTTTGAGCTGTGGGCTTCTTATGACTACATTAACGGGTCATTTGGGAGCTTCTCTAACGCATGGCGAAACCTATTTAAGTGAACTTCTCCCATGGAATGTAACTCAATCAAATGTGACTGAATTGAATGCCTATAATGAGGTTTTGTCTCCGCAAGAAGAATTACAGTTGGCCGGAGATGTAAGAACTATTTTTGCCCACAATTGCTACAAGTGTCATGGTGAGGTAAAGCAAAAAGGCGAGTTAAGGTTGGATGAAAAGGAATTCATTTTTAAAGGTGGTGAAAATGGAAAGGCTATTGTTCCAGGCAATGCTGAAACAAGCGAGCTTTATAGAAGAATTAACCTCCCAGCTGAGAACAAAGAGTCAATGCCTTCAAAAGGGAAAACTTTGGCAAAGGTAGAAATTGAATTGATTGAATTTTGGATCAACAAGGGTGCTCCGTGGCCAGAAAATATGGGTCAGCAAAATGTTTTCCCTATGGCAGATTTGGCACCTAAAAACCCTTCACTTCCAACTGGCAGGTTCGAAAACCCAATTGATTTATTGGTAAATGATTATTTCAAGGAAAATAAAATTGAATGGAAGCCGAAAGTATCTGACAGAGAATTTTTAAGACGTGTTTATCTCGATATTATAGGACTAACTCCCGCTTTTGAGGAAATAGGGCGTTTTGAAGATGATGATAATCCGGAGAAACGGAAGACGATAATAAATGATTTGCTTTCTAGAAATCATGCCTATGCTCAACATTGGCTTACATTTTGGAACGATGTCTTAAGAAATGACTACACGGGTACTGGATACATTACCAAAGGCAGGTATAACATTTCGGATTGGCTTTATACCTCTTTAGAACAAAACAAGTCATACGATACTTTTGTAAAAGAGTTGCTTAATCCTAAGGAGGAATCAAAAGGATTTATAGAAGGCATAAAATGGCGAGGTACGGTAAATGCAAGCCAAAGAACTGAAATGCAAGCGGCTCAAAACGTAGGTCAGGTGTTGCTCGGTCTTAACTTGAAATGTGCTTCTTGCCACGATAGTTTTGTGAGTAACTGGAAATTGGAAGACGCCTATGCTTTTGCGAATATTTTTGCGGAAGATCGGTTAGAAATTGCCAGGTGCGAAAAGCCTACGGGTCAACTCGCTAACACTCGTTTGTTATGGCCTAGTCTGGGTGAAATTGACAGTTCGGCAACTCGCAGCGAAAAATTAATTCAATTAGCCGATAAATTAGTGCAGCCAGCCAATGGGCGTTTGTACCGCACCATTGTAAATCGATTTTGGGCTCAACTCATGGGTAGAGGAATCATCGCTGCCGTAGACGAAATGGATAATAAACCATGGAGTCAAGAATTACTAGATTGGATGGCCTATAATTTCGTAGATAATGATAATGATTTAAAAAAGTTAATCTTTTTGATAACGACTTCAGAAGTGTATCAAATGGAAAGTGAAGCCATCACAGATCCGTTTTTACTTGCGAAGGATTCCTACAAATTCAGTGGAATGATAAGAAGAAGGCTAACTGCTGAGCAATTTTCTGATGCCGTGAGTAATATCATAACACCAGTATTTAGGTCAAGTGAAATAAAGTATGAGCCACTCATAGAAGCAGGTTACCAACCTATAGGCAGTTTCGTTCCAAGAGCCTCACTTGTGGCCAACAACGCCTTTCTAACCGCACTTGGAAGACCAAACAGGGAGATTGTCACCACAAAGAGACCTGTGGAATCTAGTTTGCTTCAAGCATTGGAGTTAACCAATGGAGCAAGGTTGGACAGCACATTAAAAAGTGGTGCATCTCAATGGAAAATGGAGTTTAAAGAAACCAAAAACCTGGTAGAGAAAATATATCGCGATGCCTTGGGTAGGGATCCAAATCAAAAAGAATTGGATGTAGCAATTCAACAGATCGGGGATTCTCCAAGTGTTGAGCAAATACAAGACCTCTTTTGGGCAATTGTCATTTTACCTGAATTTCAGCTAATTTATTGATTATGAAAAAGTATTGGAACCGGAGAGACTTTTTACAGAAAAGTGCCGCAGCCGTAGCTACTATGGGAATGGCTTCTCCATTGAGCAGTTTATTGTCATCATGTAAGTCGGTTAATCCTGCCACAGCCGACTCTGTGATCTTGTTATTCATGGCTGGGGGAATGGCACATACAGAGACTTTCGATCCTAAACGATACACGCCTTTTACGAAAGGAATGCAGGCGGATGCTATTTTAAGTACCTTTAAAAAGGTGCCTACTATTTTGGACGGTGTGAATTTTTCAGAAGGCCTAGAAGGGATAGGACAAATAATGGACAAAGGCTCTCTAATTAGGTCGTATGTTGCGGCCGATTTGGGGCATATTTTGCATACAAGACATCAGTATCACTGGCATACATGCTATGAGCCACCACAGTCTGTCACCGTTCCTCATATAGGTTCTTGGATATCCAAAGAGCTTGGGCCGCTGAAAGAGGTGATTCCTTCATTTATCAATATTGGACAGCGATTTGAAGTAGGAGAGGGTGAAGAACTAAAAGCTTTTCATAGTGCTGGTTTTCTAGGAAGTGAGCATGGACCTTTTTTAATTCCTGATCCTACAAAAGGACTTGATAGCGTGAGGCCTCCAATAGGCATGACCACCAAAAGGTTCGAAAGTCGAAATGCACTTTATGAACAATTACTAAAAGAAAGTGCTATGGGAGAGTTTGGTAGCGATTACCAAAAGGAGTCTCTTAAAAGATCCATGGAGCAGGCCTACCGATTGCTCAATTCGCCAGAAGCAAAAGCATTTGACATTCATCAAGAGCCTAAAGAGAAGTATGATACTTACAATACTGGGAAGTTTGGTTTGGGATGTTTGATGGCAAAAAGACTTGTGAATGAAGGGGCCCGCTTTATAACGGTGACTTCGGAATATGAGCCTTTTATGAACTGGGATACTCATGATAATGGACATACGCGTCTCAAAGAAATGAAGCAGCGGATAGATGCTCCTATTACGCAACTAATTAAAGATCTGGACGAAAGTGGTAGGCTCGACCGGACCATTGTAATTGTTGCGAGTGAATTTAGTCGAGATATGTTGACCGAAGGTCGCCCAGGTCTTAGAGTGAAAGATCAAGTGAAAGTGCCCGATATTGTGATGGATATGAAAAATTACGGAATGCACAGACATTTTACAGATGGCTGCTCTATATTAATGTTCGGTGGAGGAATAAAGCCAGGCAATGTATACGGCAAAACGGCAGATGAGCGACCTTGCAAAACAATAGAAAATCCCATTAAGATTGACGGTGTTCATCAAACCATTTATCACGCCTTAGGTATCCACCCAGAAACGAACTACGAAATAGAAAAAAGGCCATTCTACACTACGCCAGATGGAAAAGGAAAGCCAGTCCAAGAACTTCTTAAGAATGCGATAAAGGGTGTTTAGGACTAAAGAGGAAACATACTTATTGCTTTGAGCTAAATCCTGAAATAATTGCTCTATCGGTGATTCGATAAGCATGCCATTGAATCTACACTTTAACGGACTTTTATTGGTGGTCCATAAAATTTATACTTTTTGGTTTTATTGGTAGAAGCTCTTTTCGGGTATTCTGCCCATAGTTTGAAATTCAGTAACCCTCTTCCAACGTCCACTTCTAAAGCTTTTATTGTACAGCTCTATTAGAAAAGACACATGAAGTTTATGGCGACATAGTTGACTATAAAAGTTGGTGAATGGTAAAAGTTTCATTACGTTTGTTCAGAATTAACCATATAGTTAAACTAAACAGTTAAAGGTGTCAAAGGACGAGTCAACGGAAGAAAAAATATTAGTAGCAGCCGAAGAGTCCTTCATAAGCGAGGGTTTTGAAGGAGCTAGAATGCAAAGCATTGCCAACAAAGCAGGGATCAATAAGGCGATGCTTCACTACTATTTTAGGTCTAAGGACCTCCTTTTTGAAAAGATTTTTGACCTAAAGGTGAAGTATTTCTTCCCGGAGATATCCGAAATCTTTAAACAGGATAAGCCTTTTGTAGAGCAAGTAGAAGACTTTGTGGAGCGTTACATCACTTTCATGAACCAGTACCCCTTCATTCCTTTTTTTATCATTAGAACCATTAACTCTCCGAGTAAAATGGCTTTTATTGAAAAGCTACCTTTCAAAAAACACTTGGCACAAGTAGTATTTGAAAGTTATGCCAAGGATAAGGCCTTAGGAAAAGTAAGGGAAGTTGATCCTATGCAGTTTTTCATGTCGGTTTTGGGGATGTGCATTTTTCCTTTTGTTGGAAGACCCATTTTGGAATCTGTGTTAGGCGTTGAAAGGGACAAGTTTTCTAATTTGATGATACAGCGTATTCCCGAGATCAAACTTTATATCCGTACTATTTTAAAAGTTGAATAATATGAAGCAATACATATTCTGTTTAATAGGACTTTGTGGTCTATCGCTATCAGGGGTAGCACAATCATCTATTTCTTTAGATGATCTTATTAATCAAGCAAAGGAGAATAACCCGCAGTCTAGCCAGCTGGCGTTGATAGATGAACTTTCAGATTTAAAAATGAAAAAAATATCGGGTGCCAATTTGCCTCAATCAAGTTTGGGTGGACAGGCCACTTGGCAATCAGATGTGACTTCTATTGACATTTCATTGCCAGGGATAGATATTCAGCCACCGCCAAAAGACCAGTACAAAATCACGCTGGATGTTCAGCAAAATATATGGGATGGAGGATTATCCGCAGGTCAGAAATCTATGGAAATGGCCAGCAGAGAAGTAGAAAGCAGAAAAGTACTTACCGATTTATACAAAGTAGAAGAACAAGTGTCTGGCCTTTACTTTGCTGCATTATTTGCAGATAGACAAAGAGCTAATGCAGCATTAATTTTAAAAGAACTTGACAGTAAAATAACTCAAGTGAAGGCGGCTGTAGAGAACGGAGTCGCTATTAAATCTGACTTATTGAATTTGGAGGCTCGGAAAATAGAACTAGCACAATCTCTTTCTGAAATAGAAAATAAAAAAACCGCCGCTCTAAAGGCCTTATCTATACTTTCTGGAAGGCAAATTAGAGAGGATCAGAACCTCGAGATTCCTGAATTTACAAAAGCTTCAAATACTGAAAACCAAAGGCCAGAATTGTGGCTATTGACAGCCCAACAAAATGCCATTCTGGCTTCGAAGAAGATAATTAAAGCGAAAAACGCACCGAAGCTAGGACTCTTTGCTACTGGAGGATACGGTAGGCCAGGTTTGAATTTCTTAGCAAAAGATTTTTCGCCTTATATGATAGGCGGCCTGAGTCTGAAAATACCGCTGAGTCACCTATATAATGGAGGTCAGACGAATGATTTGCAACAAATAAAAGTGAATCAATTAAAAATGGAGATACAGAAAAGGAGTTTCCTGATGGCCTCTGAAGTGAAATACACCCATCAAAAATCGGAAATAGAGAGATTAGAAAGCTTGATAACAAGCGATTCTAAGTTAATAGCTATTCGCGAGCAAATAAGAAATACGGCAGACGCTCAACTGGCAAATGGAGTCATAATAGCTAATGAATATTTGACTGAATTAAATAAAGAAGATTTGGCTAAGCAGGCACTTATTCTTCATGAGGTTCAATTGCTGCAAGCCAAACAAATTTTGAAACTGATATTAGGACAATAATGAATTCAATACATATGAAAACAAAATACTTATTTCAGGCCTTGGGTATGGTATTCATCCTTTCTGCCTGTGGGAATGACGAAAATAATTTTGACGCATCGGGAGTTTTCGAGGCTAAGGAGATTATTGTTTCTTCTGAGACGGGAGGTAAAATTCTGGAATTTGACATTGAAGAAGGTGCTACTGTAGCCGCTGGTCAAGTCTTGGGATTGGTAGATTGTGAAAACCTTAACCTTCAAAGGGCTCAAATAGAGGCTACTATAGAGTCTTTAAAAGCAAAAAGGAATTCTGCGGGTCCTCAAGTGGATGTACTCAAGCAGACTTTAGTTTCTCAGTCAAAGCAAATAGATGCTCAAAAGGAGCAATTAAGAGTCTTGCTAAAAGAGCAATCTCGCATAGAGAAACTCGTAAATGCAGAAGCTGTACCTTCAAAACAATTGGACGATTTGGTGGGGACTGTGGATGTGCTTCGTAAACAAATGGAAGCTGCAGAGAGTAGTTTGAACGTAACAAGACAGCAAATGAAATCTCAAGAGCAGCAGATAGCGATAGCTAATAGGGCTATCATGAGTGGCCAAAAACCAATGGAAGAACAAATAGCTCAAATGGATAATATGATAGGCAAATGCCAAATCATTAATTCAACTGCTGGCACCATTTTGCTTAAGTATGCAGAGAAGAATGAAGTTACTGGACCTGGGAAGCCGCTTTATAAACTTGCCGATATGTCGGAATTGAAACTAAGGGCCTACGTGACCAATAGTCAATTATCAAAAGTGAAAGTAGGCGAAAAAGTAACCGTTTTTGTGAATAATGGTGATGAAGCGTCTAAAGAAATAATTGGTGTGGTAGACTGGATTTCGGACAAAGCAGAATTTACTCCCAAAACTATTCAAACTAAAGACGAACGCTCAAACTTGGTTTACGCCACTAAAATCAGAGTGAAAAATGACGGTTTCTTAAAAATAGGAATGTACGGAGAAGTGAAATTTTAATGGCTACCGTAAGTCTTAAAAATATCAACAGAACCTATCTTAAGGGGGAGGTCAAAGCTCTTCAGGATATCAACTTGGAGATAAAGTCAGGGGAACTCTTTGGCCTTATTGGGCCAGATGGAGCTGGCAAGACTACACTTTTCAGAATATTGACTACGCTGCTTTTACCGGATTCAGGGAAAGCAACTGTGGCAGGTTTTGATGTCGTTGATAACCTTTGGGATATTAGAAAAATCTCAGGTTATATGCCTGGGAAATTCTCTTTATACCAAGATTTAAGTATTGAAGAAAATTTGAATTTTTTCGCTACTGTTTTTAATACAACTTTAGAGGCTAATTATCATCTCATAGAAGAAATCTATGTTCAGATAGAGCCTTTTAAACATAGGCTAGCTGGCGACTTGTCAGGTGGAATGAAGCAAAAATTAGCCTTGTGCTGTGCTCTTATTCATGAGCCAGAAGTTCTTTTTTTAGATGAGCCAACAACAGGTGTGGATCCAGTTTCCAGAAAAGAATTCTGGGATATGCTGGATAGACTAAAAGCCAGAGGTATTACTATCATAGTTTCTACACCTTATATGGACGAAGCCAGCCGATGCGATAGAATAGCTCTTATACAGAATGGCGAAATACTGGAAGTAGATACGCTTGAGGGTATTATTGGAAGACACTTCCAAAACCTCTATGCTGTAAACGGAGATAACAGATATGAGCTTATGAAGGCCATCAGAACCTATGAAGGCACGTTGAGTTGTTTTGCTTTTGGAGAAGAAAGTCACGTGAGTTTGAAGCTTAGTGAGGATGCTAATGAAGGCTTGAAGGATCACCTACTCCATCTCAAACATACTGGGCTTGCAATAAAAAAAATAGAGCCAAACATAGAAGATACGTTCATAAAATTAATGCTAGAAAAAGCCACGAATGTCTGAAATAGTAATACACACTGATAAGCTAACAAGGAAATTTGGCGACTTCACGGCAGTGGATGCTATTAGTTTTGATGTGGCGGCGGGCGAAATATTTGGATTTTTAGGAGCCAACGGTGCTGGGAAAACCACGGCTATGAGAATACTATGCGGTTTGTTGTCACCTACATCTGGGGTAGCCGAAGTGGCTGGCTTTGATGTCTATAAAGAGAGCGAAGAAATCAAAAAGCACATTGGTTATATGAGTCAAAAGTTCTCTTTGTATGATAACCTAACGGTCAAAGAGAATATTTACTTTTTCGGAGGTATTTATGGTATCCCGAGGAAGGAGTTAAAAGAGAAGACCAATGAGCTGGTTAATAGACTTGGACTTAATAACGAAGCAGATAAGCTAGTGGGTTCATTGCCATTAGGATGGAAACAAAAAATCTCGTTTTCTACGGCGATTTTGCATGAACCCAAAATAGTTTTTTTAGACGAACCTACAGGAGGCGTAGATCCCATCACAAGAAGGCAGTTTTGGGATATGATATATGAGACGGCCAGTAGGGGAATAACCATTTTCGTGACCACACATTACATGGATGAGGCAGAATACTGTGACCGAGTAAGTATCATGGTAGACGGAGCTATAGCGGCTTTAGATAAACCTTCAGAAATGAAGAAGTCATTCGGGGCAAAAGACATGAACGATGTATTTTTACAGCTGGCTCGAGGAGCTAAGAGGGGAGACTAGGTTTAATTGATAATGGAGAATTCAGTATGAAAGAGAATTTTGTAAAGGAGAAATCGCTGGTGGTTGCTTTGAGGATAGTTCGACTTTACAAGGTGCTTTCTGGTGAAGTATATTCTTTCAAAACAGATTTTGCGTAGTGGAACCTCAATAGGGGCCAATATTAGAGAAGCAGAACCTGCCGAGTAGAAAGCTGATCTTATTCATAAAATGAGGCAAATGAAACAGAATATTGGTTATTACTTTTTAAAGAAGGGGAATATATGGAGGCAAATAAGATTGAATCCTTTAGCAAAGATATTGACGAATTAATTCGGCTACTGGTAAGTATTATGAAGATAATGAAAGGTAACATTAAAATTCTCATCTTAAACGGTACCCTGAGCCTGTCAATGGGTAATTCTCACTTAATTCTATGAAGGTATTTTTCGCTTTTGTTAGAAAGGAATTTAGACATGTGCTGCGTGACAGAAGAAGTATGGTCATTTTGATAGGCTTGCCTATTATCATGATGTTGCTTTTTGGTTTCGCCTTATCTTCTGAGGTTAAAAACTCTGAAGTGGCCGTGCTAGACTATGCTAAAGATGAGACCACTAGAATGCTCATAGATAGAATAGATCAAAGCAAATACTTTAGTGTTAAGAAAATTTTTTACAGGGAAGATGAAATTGAGCCTTCGTTCAGAAAAGGGGAAGTGAGGTTAGTCATTGTATTTCCTCAGAACTTTAACGCAGATCTAATGCACTCAAACAGTGCTCAGATTAGATTTATAGGAGATGCCTCAGATCCTAATACCTCCAATATCATGATTAATTATGCTTCGGCTATTGTACGTGATTATCAGAACGATCTTTTTGGAGAACAAAAATTACCCTATCAGATTAATGTGGAAACTAGGATGCTCTATAATCCTCAGCTGAAAGGAGCCTACACCTTCGTTCCTGGAGTGATGACACTCATTCTCATGCTTTTGGGAGCCATGATGACGTCGGTATCTATTGTAAAAGAGAAAGAAACAGGAACCATGGAAGTGCTCTTGGTTTCCCCTATGAAACCGCTATTGGTGGTCTTAAGTAAGGCCATCCCTTATCTGGTTTTGTGTTTTGCGGATGTTGTCTTAATTCTACTCATGGCCGTATTTATACTGGATATGCCCATAGAAGGGTCTGTCGTTTTACTCTTGGCTGAGAGCCTTTTATTCATTTTTACGGCACTTTCATTAGGCCTACTTATTTCGAGTGTGGTAGACTCTCAGCAGGTGGCTATGTTTATATCTCTGGTAGTTTTATTAATGCCAGCATTGGTTTTTAGTGGGTTTATGTTTCCCATAGAAAATATGCCAGCACCTCTACAATTACTTAGTAATGTGGTTCCTACTAAATGGTATTATAACATTGTAAGTAGCATCATGGTGAAAGGCCTAGGTTTTAAATATGTGGCCAAACAAACATTAATCCTCCTAGTGATGACAATAGTCTTTTTAGGAATAGCCATTAAGAAATTTAAAGTAAGATTAGAATGAACAATTTATTCTTTCTGTTGCAAAAGGAATTCAAGCAGATCTTTCGAGATCCAGCCATTCTACGCTTGATATTATTGATGCCTATTTTACAGCTTATTCTTATTCCGCTTGCCGCAGATTATGAAATTAAGTTTATAAATATCTCTGTGGTGGACAATGATCATTCTAGCTATTCCAGAAGACTAACGGAGAAGTTGACAGCCTCTGGCTATTTTCAATTGGCCACTTATGGCAATTCGTATAATGGAGCTTTAGAAAGCATTGGCGAGGGAGATACGGATATCATACTTACAATTCCTGCTAATTTTGAAAGAGATTTAATTAAAGAGAATCAAAATAAACTTCATCTGGCAGCTGACGCTGTCAATGGCGTTCGTGCAGGATTAGGCGTAGCCTATGCTAGCCAAATTATAAGAGGCTTTAATCAAGAAATAAGAGAGGAATGGGTTCAGTTTCCTAAATTTCCTCCCTTACCTCAAATAGAAATCACCTCAGCAAACTGGTATAATCCTCATACCAATTATTATCTCTTTATGGTGCCTGGCATTTTAGCCATTTTAGTTACTATGGTTGGCAGTTTCTTGACAGCACTAAATATTGTGGCCGAAAAAGAAGTAGGAACTATAGAGCAGCTCAATGTGACACCATTAAAAAAATGGCAGTTTATAGCAGGTAAACTAATTCCGTTTTGGGTGATTGGTATGGTTTCCGTTACGCTAGGTATGGTGGTGGCTTGGTTGATTTTTGGGATAGTTCCCGTAGGTTCTTACATAACGGTCTATGCATACTCAGCAGTCTATCTAGTCGGTGTTTTAGGCATAGGACTATTAATCAGTACGTTTGTAGATACGCAGCAGCAGGCCACACTTTTTTCTTTTTTTATAATGATGTGTTTTATACTTTTAGGAGGCCTTTATACACCTATTGAGAGTATGCCAGAATGGGCACAGTGGTTAGCTTTGATGAATCCGCCTACTTATTTTATTAAAGTGATCAGAGCCATATTTATCAAAGGTAGCACCTTTACAGATTTACTTCCAGATTTCTTTGCATTGATAGGCTTTGCGGTGGTTTTTAACTGGCTTGCCATACGGAATTACAGTAAGAGGAGTGCTTAAGCACCATTTTTTAAACAAAAGTCCTCTTCCCCGCATATTCTTCTCTAAACTGCTTAGGAGTACATTTCTTCTTTGACTTAAAGAGTCTATTGAAATAAGAAAGATTATTAAAACCGCATTTATAGGCTATTTCAGAAATGGTTTCTGTGGTATCAATAAGTCTTCTGGCCGAATGACCCAAGCGAATTTCATTTAAGCTATCAATAAACGTTTTTCCAGTACGTTTTTTAATGAATCTGCTGAAAGAAACTTCTGTCATTCCCGCTATTTTGGCTACTTCGGAGAGTGTGACATCTTTATCAAAATTCTCCCGCATAAATTCAAAAACGGACTCTATACGGCGACAATTGTACGTGATTTTATTGTCCATGAAAGACTCATCGGAGAGTAGACTCAAGTTTCTGGAAGTAGACAAATCATGTAAAATACTCATAAGCTCTAAAATACTATCAAAACCTGTTTTTTTGACTAAGGCATTAAGTCTTGGTGCCACTGCATGAATGGTTTCTTCTGAAAATGAAATGCCTTTTGAAGATTTGTCTAATAAGTCCCTGATAAAATAGAGTTGGTTTCGCTTTAGGAATTTATCGTCAAAAAGGTCTGCGTGAAACTGAATGGTAATTTCCTGAGCATCTTTACCTACTCCATTATAATTTGGGCTATTTGGAAGCCAGCAATGAGGGAGGTTTGAGCCCACGAGCAGTAGCTCTACATTTCCTATTTCACCTTGATGATCACCAATGATTCTTTTTATACCTTCTCCATTCTGAATGAAATTGAGCTCATACTCGTCATGATAGTGGAGAGGGAAATTAAATTCATTCTTTTTCCTGCTTATTATCGTGAAGCAGTCAAAGGGGGTTAACGGCGATACTGGCCATCAAACGAGACCAAAGTGGCTGAGCAGGAGTGGAAATGTCCCCCAAAGTGTTTCGGAACAGAATTTAAATAGAGAAGAAGTGGCTCAGGTTTACACCCAAGCCATTTCGTGTGATACACTTTTTCGGGAATGGCTTTTTAAATGTTACTTTTATTCATCGCCTTTCTGACCATTTTTTTATTGATTTTTGTTTGTATTTCGAAGGTTTTCCCAGCTTGCAGCGAATAAGGCGTTTAATGTACCTAATGGGCTTGACTACACGTTACTCGAAGCCTAATTTGTCACTAGCAAATAAGGAACATAGAAAGTATCCTTATCTACTAAGAGACATAGTACTATCAGATAGAAACCAGTTCTGGGTAACAGATATC